>CAZSRU010000025.1:1676-37878 GCA_964609395.1 uncultured Victivallales bacterium | reverse complement strand
CGGTTCCCGCCTACCTCGGCGCGTTCCTGCGCCGGTTCGCCCCCGATTCCCTGCTGGATCTGATGCTGGTCAAAAGCGCCCGCGTGTAAGCCGGATCCATCATGTGCTTGCTTTTGCCGGTTCCAGCGGTAATAGTGAATGCGGTTATCCGGTTGTGTCGGCCGGGGAAAGGAATGTGATCGTATTATGAGACCGGGCCCCTTCGAGATTATTATCGTTCTCGTCGTTATCCTGCTGTTGTTCGGTGCCAGGCGACTGCCGGAACTGGCGCGTTCGCTGGGCAAGAGCCTCAATGAGTTCAAGCGTGGCCGCGAGGAAGGCGATAAGCCCGCGGCAGGGGAAGGCAGCAAGAAAGAGTGAGGTTCGTTTTTCGAGACAACTGATTATCCAATATCCAACAAGGAATATCCAACCGAAGAAGTTTTGGAGCAATTGCCTTGGAAATTGGACGTTCCTTGTTGAATATTGGGTGTTGATTGAGAAATAGGTATGCAGTCTGTGGTCTGCAGTCCGATCCCGAAGTTACAGGTGATGGTATGGGTATGCATAGGAATTTGATGTTTTCAGCGGTCGCCGTGATGCTGGTGGGGCTGAGCGGTTGCCAGACCGGACGGGTTCCTCCGTTGCCGCCCGATGCCGTGCCGCCGCGCGTGGCCGTGGCCTCTTTCGAGAACCGTTCCAGTTTCGAGGGACAGTGGAGCCTAGGGGCGGGCATGGCGGATCTGCTGGTCTCCGAACTGGTGGACTCGCGTAACTTCGTGGTGCTCGAGCGCGGCAGTCTCGACAAGGTCGTCGATGAGATCTCCCGCCAGTCGAACCGGCTTTTCCGCCCGGAGGGTCGGGTGGATGAAGGCCGGCTGGACAATGCGCATTACCTGATCCGCGGTGTGATCACCGATTTCTCGCAATCCAGCGGCGGCTCTTTCTGGCTGGGGCTGCGGCATCTGTTCATCGGCTCAGGCGGCTATACCGCCCGCGTGGGGCTGACGCTTACGATCGTGGATATCGAAAGTGGACGCATTGTCGATTCGGTCCAGTGCGCAGGCAAGGCCAAGGCGGGCGATGCCTTCGCCAAGGGTTCCTACAAGGGCATCCAGTTCGGGGGGCGTTCCTTTTTCGAGACACCGCTCGGGATTGCCACCGCATCCGCCATTCGCCAGGGACTTCACGGGATTGTGAAGAAGATGCCGCGGAAAACCTGGACGCCGATGATCGCGGAGGTGGACGGCCCGCGGATCGTGCTGAACGGGGGCCGTGAGCGTGGACTGGAGACCGGGGCGGTCTACCAGGTGCGCGGGAAGGGGACGCCGGTGACGGATCCGCTGACCGGTGATGTGCTCGATATCATGCCCGGACCGGTTGTCGGGACGGTGCGAATCATGGAAATGCGCGATCAGGTCTCGGTTGCCGAACTGGTCAGCGGTCACGGTTTCGCCCGTGGCCAGACGCTGGAACGTCCGTTGCCGTTGACCCCTTAGCGGGGCGCCCGGAACCTGCGGGAACAGGCATGAATGTACTCTGGACAGTGATAAGTACCCTGCTGCTGCTGACTGCGGCCTCGGCTGGCGTCTTCGGTTGGTGGCGTGCATGGCCGACGGCCCGGATGTCCCGCCTGGAGGCCGTCGGCGTCTTGTTGACGGGCGGTCCCGCCGTGGTTTGCCTGGCGGGAATCCTGCTGGCGGATGGCGGACGTTTCAGCCTGCTGTCGCTCTGGCTGGTGGTGGCGTTGATCCTTGCCGGTGCAGTCGGTGTGTGGTGCTGGCGACGGCCATCCGGTAACGGCTACGCCGATGATGATGCGCCGCGAGCCCCTGCTGAAACAAGCGCGGAAAACTGGCCATGGACGCCGCGTGTCTGGTCGGTTTGCGTCCTGCTGGGGGTGCTGCTGGCCGCGTTGCCGGTGCTGCGGCCCTACACGCACCTGCACGGCGGTTGGGACCCCGGCGAGTACGTCTGCACGGCCGCGAACCTCGCCCGTACGGGCTCCCTGCGTGTACAGGACCCTTTTTTTTCCGCCCAGGATGCGCCGGTCCGGCGGATGCTGATGGCGGAACCGGATGGTAACCGCCAATTATTGCACAGCGGCTACCTGGTGCAGGATGAGGCCGCCGGACTGCTGACGCCGGACTTCTTCCATTTGTACCCGGTATGGCTGGCCACCTTCGCGACGGTGGGTGGTGTGCATGGCTCGTACTGGGGGCAGTGGGTGATCACCATCCTGGCCGTGGCCATGTTCGTCCTGCTGCTGAAAGCCTTGTTTTCCACAAGGGCGGCTATTCTCGGGATGCTGCTGCTTGCCGCCGGTCCGGGGCAGGTCTATTTCGGACGGTTCACCTCCGCCGAGATGTTGACCCGCTTTTTCCTGTTCGGGACCTTCTTCTGGCTGGCCGCGACGCTGCGCCAGCCGGCGTGGCGGCGTGATCTGGCAGCGGGTGTCCTGTGCGGGCTTGCCTTCCTCGTCCATAGCACGAGTGTGATCCCGCTGGTGGGCGTGGGGCTGTTCCTGGGCGGGCACGCCCTCTGGACCGGACGCCTGTCGAGTCTGCGCAGCCTGCTGGTGGTGGCGGGCTGCGGGCTGCTGGCCCTGCTGCGCAATGCGATGCAAACGCCGGTCATGACGGAGTTCCTGTTCGGTTTCATTTCGCACCATCCGTTCCTGCTTCTGCCGGCCGCGGGGCTGGCGGTAGTGGCGTTGGCCGGGCTGGTGGTCGCGGTACGGCTGCGGGGGCGGCAGAGGCGGCGCGGCTGGGTATGGCCTCCGCTGGCCGCGAGGGTTGCGCGCTGGGTTCCGGGACTGGCAGTGGTGGCTTTCCTGGTCTATCAGGGGGTCATCCGTCCGTTTGACCCGGCCGGTGGCTGGGAACGCCTGAACATGATCCTGGCGGGACGTATGGCGGGACCGTTGACCGTTGTCCTGGCGGGGGCGTTCTTCTGCCGCCGACGCTGGACGCGCTGGTCGGGTGGCGAGGCGTTGTTCTGGTTTGCCGGCGGATTGACGGCGGCGGTGCTCATCCAGTACCGCATGGCCCATCCGCTGGTCATGTGGTCGCTGCGGCGTTATATGCCGCTGGTCGTGCCACTGCTGGTCGCGGCCGGTGCCGTGGTGCTGGCGGACATGGCGGTTTCCGCCAGTCGCCGGATCCGTTGGGCGGCCATGGCCGTGCTGCTGGTGACGATCGGGGGGCTGGGGTGGGAGTCGTGGCCGATGCTGCGGGTACGCGAGCACCGGGGGTTGCCTGCGTTCACTAGGACGCTGGCGGAGGCGCTGGCCGGGGCGGATTTCATCCTGTGCGACAGCATCCGCTACGCCACGCCCCTGCGCTATGCCTGGGGGCTGCCTGCCTACCAGTTCTCGCGCCAGCAGGATGCCGTTGATACTGGAGAGGCGGCGGCCGCTGCCGGCTTGCTGGCTGCACGTGTGGCCGCGGGTGAACGGGTCTATTACCTGACGGTCAGTGACGGCTTTGCGCATCCGGCGTTTCAGCTCGTTGCGGATGGCCGTTTTGACCAGATGTCGGAAGTGCTCCGGATGCACCTGCCGACGCTGCCGCGGACGGTTTTGCCAGCCCCGAACCGGGCGCGCCTGTTCCGCTGCGTGCCGCACGGTTCCGAGGCGTTGGACGCCGCCGCGCGCGCTGCCCTGCCCGGCGTCGCCACGCCGATCACGACGGGCTATCATTCGCTGGGGCTGGTGAGCGGTTTCGGCAAGGTCTACCGGCAATCCACCCCGGCATTCCGCTGGACGGACGGAGCCGGCGTGCTTTGCGTGCCAGCGCCTGGGCCGGAGGGGGGCGTGCTGGAACTGATGCTGGCTTCCGGACGGGCCATGCAGGCAGCCCCGGTCGCGGTGGAGGTTGTGCTGGATGGCCGCAGGCTCGACACGCTGGCGGTGGGCCGGGAATGGACGCGGCACCGGGTGCCGGTGCCGCCGATGGCCGCGACGACCGCCTGCCGACTGGAACTGCGCAGCGAGGTCTGGAACCCGGCCGATCACGGGGTCAGCGGGTATCCAACCAATCTGGGAATTCGTGTAGCCTCGGTACAAATGCTCCCCCCTGGTGAGAGGATTGAACGCGCAACGGAGGAAAAGTGATGAAAAGACGACTGGTGGCGACGTTGCTTCTGGCGATGATCCTGGCGGGCTGCGCTGGCGGGCCGGGCGGTCTCCGGCGGGATTCATCGGATACGTTCTCGCCACGGGCTGATGGCCGCACCGGGGCGGCCTCGGGCACTGACCGGATGACGACGGATCTGCTTTTCCTTGATTCGGTTGCCGACGAGATGCAGGCGGTGCTGCTGGAAGCGTCCGTGCTGGCCCGGCAGCGCGGTGGGCGGGAGGAAGTCACGCAGGAGGACATGGAACGTTATGCCTATCTGCTGTTCCGGTTCCAGCTCTGCCGCTCGCTGCTCTGGGAAATCGCGGGGGACTATGCCGATTCACCGTCTCTCCTGCGCAGCCGCCAGACGCGCCTGAAGGCGCAGCTTGTCGGCATGCGGGCGGCCATGCAGATCACCAGCAGTGACAGCCAGTTCCTGCTGCTCTTCTATGATGACGAGGTTTCGCGCGCGGCGCTCAATCGGGCCTATCCGCTGGCGGAGATCGAGTCGGGAATGTTCAACGCGATTCTCGATACGGCGCTGGATCCGGCCAATCTGGATGCGCGCGACGCCGCCTGGCATTTCTTCCTGGAGGCTGGCAAGCCGGGCGGGGAGATCGCGCGTGCCGAGGCGGATGATGCGCAGATGCGCAGCCTGACGGAGGCCATCTGCCGCTATCACATGTTCGGCGAGGCGTCGATCGAGCGGCTGCTTGGAAAGCGCGGCGTGGTCTTCCCGGTTTTCGAGAACCGTCTGCGCAAGAGCATGGCCGCTGGCGCTCTCAAGGCTGCTGGCGAGGCGGGTCTAGGCGGCGTCAAGGCGCTGGGACACTTCTCGCTGCAACTGCTGCGCCCCCTAACGCGGTCGCCATTCGCCCGGCACACGGCATTCACGCGCGAGCAGCACGATCTGATGAAGACTCTGATCCAGCCGGGCGATGTGCTGCTGACCTACACGTCAGGCTATCTGTCGAGCGTGTTTTTCCCCGGTGTATTCAAGCACGGCATTGTCTATGTGGGGGATGACCTGCAGCGCCAGACGCTGCGGATCACCCAGCGCTGGCGGTTGCCGCCGGGGCGCGACAACCTGATCGAGGCCGTGGGGCAAGGGGTGATCTGGAACAACATCGGGCATGTGGTCGGCGAGAAGGTCAGTCTGGTGGCGGTGCTGCGTCCCGTGATCGGGATCGAGGAGCGGCGGGATTACCTGCAGAAGGTCCACGATTTCCTCGGGCGGTCTTATGACCTGCGGTTTGACTTCATGTGCCCGAAGCGGTTGTGCTGCACGGAGGTGGTGTATCATACGCTCAACGGGCGGGGCCGCATCCAGTTCCCGATGGTGTCGCGCTTCGGGATGCCGACGCTCAGTGCCGATGACATCCTGAAATATTATTTATCCAAGCCGGGCGATGCGTTTGAACTCGTGTTCCTGGGGGCACCCGATCCGGCCTCGTCCGGCCACGACGGCGTGGTGCTGGTTGGCGAGGATGCCAACACGCGGCTGCGGAGCCTGCTGGCAGGCGAGTAGGAACGGTGCCATGGAACGGGTGATCTTGCATGTGGATATGGATGCCTTCTTCGCCGCCGTCGAGCAACTCGACAATCCGGCGCTGCGGGGGCGTCCGGTGGTCGTCGGCGCACCGGCGGACCAGCGCGGTGTGGTGGCGGCGGCGAGCTACGAGGCCCGCCGTTTCGGCATCCGCTCCGCCATGCCCTCCGGCGAGGCAGCCCGCCGTTGCCCCGAGGCGGTTTTCGTCGCCCCGCGTCGCGAGCGCTATCAGGAAGTCTCGGCCACGGTCTTCGCCCTCTTCGAGCGATTCACGCCGCTGGTGGAACCGCTTTCGATCGACGAGGCATTCCTGGATGTCACCGGCTCGCAAGCGCTCTTCGGCAGCGGACCGGAAATCGCGCAGGCGATCCGGCGGGTGATCCGCGAGGAGACCGGGCTGACCGCCTCGGTGGGGGTGGCGTCCAATAAGTTCCTGGCCAAGCTGGCCAGCGACATGAACAAGCCCGACGGGGTGACGGTGGTGCCGGTCACGCGCGAGGGGATCCTGGCGTTCCTGGCCCCGCTGCCGGTGGGGCGCATCTGGGGGGTGGGGGTGGTATTGCAGAAGCGGCTGAATGACGCCGGGTATGTCACGATCGGCGACCTGCAGCAGAGCACGGTCCGGGCGCTGGAGCCGGTGGTGGGGATGCATACGGCGGAGCATCTGCTGCGACTGGCGTACGGCGAGGATTCACGCGAGCTACAGGAGGCCCAGGATGAGAAGAGCATCTCGAAGGAGCACACGTTCAACCGTGATGTACGGGATGCCGAGCGCCTGGAGCGGACGCTGCTGGAGTTGGTGGATGAGGTGGGCACGCGCCTGCGGGCGAAGGGTCGCTATGCGGGGCTGGCCCGTTTGAAACTGCGCTGGCACAGCTTCAAGACCATCACACGCCAGCAACCGCTCACCCCGCCCTGTTGCGATGATGCCGCCTTGCGGGCGGCGGCGCTGGCCCTGCTGCGGACGGAGATCACCGGGCCGCACGCGGCAGTGCGCCTGATCGGGTTCGGGGTCAGCGACCTGCAGGATCGTCCGCCCGAGCAACTGTCACTCTTCGGCGGCGAGGATGCCGACCGGCGCAAGCAGGAACGCCTCAGCCGCTCGGTGGACCAGTTGCGCCAGCGGTTCGGGGCGAATGCCGTCGCCCGGGGCCGCTGAAAAAAGCCATTCTGCCCATTCATGGACAACACATGGGCAACACCACGGACACGGCGGGTGCAGTGCCCCCGCCCTACCAATTGACGATCATGACGGTCTCCCTCGTCGCCGTGGTCGTCCACCGATTTCCTCTTGATCTCGTCGATCTCTGTAGCCCGCTCGCGCCGCGAGCGTGGCTGCTGCGTTGTAAGGGGACGGTTGTTTGCCATGCCCGCAGGGATTTGTGAAATCGTTCGCGCATCTCGTTGCCTCAGTTGCGGCGCAACTGGGCTACATTCAGCAGGTCGGAAGGCTCGTCGATCACGGTAAGGGCGCCATGGGCGATGAGTTCCTCGCGATCACGGAATCCCCAGGCGGCTCCGACGGGGAAGAAGCTGGCGCGGACCGCGGTTTGCATGTCGGTATCGGTGTCGCCGACATAGAGCCACTGCTCCGGTGGGATGGCGAGCTGCCTGCTGATGGCGAGGGCGGCATCGGGTGCGGGTTTGAGGGGGATGCCGTCGATGGCGCCTCGCACGATTGTGAACGGGGTGGACGGGAAGAAATGGTTCACGCAGTCGTGCGTTTTCGCTTCGGGCTTGTTGGATAGTACGGCCAGCGCCAGGCCGCGCTCGCGTAACTCGCGGATCAGCGGCTCGATACCCTCGTACGGGCGTGTCTTCGCGGTCCAGCGCTGTTCGTATTCGCCGCGCAGGCGCAACAATGCCTGCATGATGCCGTCCGGCGTGCGTGCGGCGGGCGGTAGCGAGCGTTCGGCCAGTACAGGGGCACCATCGCCGACGGCTTTCCTGTAGAAGGCGAGGTCGTGCGTCGGGAACCCGAGCGCGTCGAGTGTGGCATTCATGGCATCGCCCAGATCGGCGATGGTATCGAGCAGGGTTCCATCAAGATCAAACATGACAGCGCGTATGGTCTGCATGGTGGCATTCTCCGTGTTAAGTGGCAACCGAGATCTTAACGGCGACGATAGTCGAATGCAAGCCTGTCTGCTCGCCGAGACCGGTAGCCAGTTGGTGGACCTGCGCCAGGCCTTCATCGACCACCTGAAAGCCAGCAACCCCGAGAACAAGGACCGGGGCATCCTTACCGGCGACAGCGTCCACCTCAATCCGGCCGGCAACCGCCTCGTCGCCGACGAGATGCTCAAGGCCATCGGCATCGCCCCCATCGCACCGGCGGCACCGGCTATTTGAGCGGGTCCTGACTATCCTCGTGTCACCGGGTTAGGCATGGCGCGTCAATTGTGGCAGGAGTCGATGGATGTAGCGATCCATCATGGCGGGCGGGATGTTGGGCGGGAGATGATTGCCGACAGCGACAATGGCTCCTCGGCATCGCGCAAGCAGGGCGATCGTCCGGTCGATATCGGCGTCAAGCTGGTCGGTATGGCCCAGTGTCAGGTCGCGGCAATCGACGCAACTGCCCACAAGGCAATGCGAGCTGCCGAAGCGTTCAACCATGAATTCGAATGACGTCATCGGCTCGAATATGAAACCGTCGGCCCCCGCGTCGGCCACGGCCTCGGCGAAATCCATGAAATTGGCATCGGAGCAGAAGAGCACCTTCTTGCCGGCGGCATGCAGCGGCTTCCATAATTGCGCATAACGCGGGATGATCTCACGGTGATAGATATCCGGGTGCATGAAGGCTCCCGACGACCACACGAAGTCGTCGTGCTGGATCACGACCTCGACATCGGTCTCGGCCCAGCATTGCATATGAAACAGGGTTTGCTGGAAAAAGCTGTCAAACACGGGAACCATGCGTTCCGGTTCGGACAGAGCCATAAGGAACATGTCCCACCCGAACGCCTGGATAGCTCCTGACACCAGGGTTTTATAGTACCCGCCGGTGGTGAGCTGGTCCGGGCTGTTGAGGCGGGCATTGTCGATGGACTTCTGATAGGCGGCCACTTGCGCGGCTTTGTCCGGCAAGCCGTATTCGGCGACCGCATCAAAGGCCCATACGTCTTCAGGGGTTTTGAACGGACTTTCCACGATGGCCGTTTGATCACTGCCATCGGCCGCATAGGCCGCATGGCCCATATCCGTACTGCGCCCGAATTTGCCCCAGTTGCCATGCAAGCCATCGTTGATACTCCAGTTGAAGTCAATTTGCCATGCCTGGTTGAATGCCGTGGTGGCCGCGGGCGTCGCGGGGTCCAGTCCCGTTTTCGCGCGGATATAGTCATGATGGTAGTTCAGGCTGTATTCCGTGTGGGCCCAGCGCGCGGCCGGCTTGAGGTTGATGTTCTGCAGTGCGATATCCCGACTCATGACTGTCCTCCAGGGTTGTGATTCGAACAATACAGGGTCAATCTACCGGATCGCCCTCGAATTGGCTATTGCCAGATCTGCCAGGTCTGTGTATAAATCGGACATGATTGTGGTAAACAGATACAATACGGCTGTATGGAATGTGTTGCAAATGGGCTCCGCCTGTCTCGAGGCATGGGACATCGGGCACATTACGGTTCCTTGCTGGCGGATCTACTGGACGGCAGCGCCGGGTTCGTGGATCGATCAGCGCGGCCAGCGCTGGGAATTGGGGCCGGAGCACCTGGTCATCATCGCCCCGTATACACGCCTGCAGTCCGGGCTCAGGACGCCCACGCGGCATTTCTGGATTCATTTTTCGGTTTCGTCCCCGTACGATCGGGTGACCGATTGGATCGGCAAGCAGCCTTTGTCTCCCGTCGTTCAGCAGGAGACGGATGTCCTGGCTCAGGATCTCGCAACGCATCATGCGTCAAGGGCGGCATCTTACGGAATGCGCTTGTCGAGCCTGATGGCGCGCGGCATGCAGGCGGTGCCCGAGACGATCCTGGCCGGAGGGGGGATTGCTCCGCGGGTTGCCAGTGTGCTGCAGCGCATGCAGACGAATCCGAACCTGAGCGTTGCGGAGTTGGCGGCATCGGTGCATCTTACACCGCGTTCGCTCAGTCGCCTCTTTGTGCAGGCACTGGACCGGTCCCCCCGTGAGGTTCGCGCCATGCTGCGGCTACAGCGGGCCGAGCTGCGGCTGATATATTCCCAGGATTCGATTGAGCAGGTGGCTGAGTCCTGCGGATTCCACGACCGCCACCATTTCAGCAGGCAGTTCAGCCGGATCCACGGCATGGGGCCTGCCACCTACCGCGCACGTGCATCGATCACCTGATCCCTTGGAAGAGCCGCTCGGAATAATGGGATTGAAGCGCGGGGCTTAATGCGCTAGTGTTCTCCTGGAACGGCGGAATGCCGGCACACTCTTGGAGGGATGGCAGAGTGGTTGATTGCACCGGTCTTGAAAACCGGAGACGCGAAAGTGTTCGGGGGTTCGAATCCCTCTCCCTCCGCCAGCCTCTGCTACGGCTGGCAAGCCAAATCGCTAACACTGTCTGTGGGGCCGATGAAAGAAGCCATGTTCTGGGAGGCGGGTGAGGGGGGGAGGGTGCGGTGCGGCTTGTGTCAGCACCGCTGTCTGATCGCTCCCGGCGAGCGCGGTCTTTGCGAGGTGCGCGAGAACCGGGATGGGCGGCTGGTCTCGCTGGTCTACGGTCAACCGTCCGCCAAGGCGGTGGATCCGATCGAGAAGAAACCGCTCTATCACGTCCTGCCCGGCAGCCGTGCGTTTTCGATCGGTACCGTCGGTTGCAATCTCCGTTGCCTGCATTGCCAGAATTGCACCCTGTCGCAGGCACCGGCGGATGAGGACGATCGCCTGCCGCCGATGGTCCCGCCCGAAACGATCGTCAGCCAGGCCCGCGCCCAGGGCTGCCGCAGCATCGCCTATACCTACAACGAGCCCACGGTCTTCTTCGAATACGCCTACGACATTGCCCGGCTCGCACGCGAGGCCGGACTCAAGAACCTGTTCGTCACGAATGGCTATATTACGCCCTCCGCGCTGGAGCTGCTGGCACCGGTCCTGGATGCCGCCAATATCGATCTCAAGTTCTTCAGCGACGCGCGGTACCGCGAAATGACCGGTGCCCGCCTGCAGCCGGTGCTCGACATGATCCGCTTGTACCACGCGCTCGGGATCTGGATCGAGATCACCACGCTGGTCATTCCCGGCTACAACGACGACACGGCCCAGCTCCGCGGCATCGCTGGCTTTATTGCCGGTATTGATCCGGGGATACCCTGGCATGTGACGGCATTCCACCCCGCCTACCGGCTTGTGGATGCCAGACCAACATCGAACCGGGATCTGGACAAGGCGGAGATCATCGGACGCGAGGCCGGGCTCAAGCATGTGTACGTCGGGAATACCGGCGGTTCGTCCAATACCGTCTGTCCGGAATGCGGGACGCTGCTGGTGGCGCGCATGGGAATGGGCATGCAAAGTCAGCACATGCAAGGGGATCAATGCCCGCAGTGCGCAACCCGGATCGGGGGAATCTGGGAGTGAGGTTTCGGGGAAGACAGAGGACAGAGGACGGAAGACAGCGGAGGACAGTGAGCGGCGTCGGGCGTCAATCGTCGGGAGGGCGAGCGCATGCCAGGCCGTAGTCTTGCGTAGGCTGGTCCTCGCGAGCCGGGTAGTTGGATTGTGAGTGTGGCTGTCATGTGTGGGCCGGAGGGAAAAACGGGTGGGGAACTTTATTGTAGCCCAGTCGCGCCGCGACTGAGGCAGCGAGGATGCGCGTGCGGTTACGCAAGTCACCACGCCTGCGCCAACCAGCCGTTCGCTTACAACGCCGCAAGCCGCACTCGCGGCGCGAGCGGGCTAAAGGCAGTCGTAGTTCGCGTCCAGGTTGTTAAGCATTACAACCTGGATGCGATCATCGCCGTCGGCTACCGCGTGAATTCCAACCGCGCCACAGCCTTCCGCCAATGGGCTACCGGAGTCCTGCGGGATTACACGCTGCGGGGCTATGTGATGGACCGGAAGCGCATGGAGAACGGCGCGTTCCTCGACGAGGATTACTTCGAGCGCCTGCTGGAGGAGACGCCTACCTCGATCTGGCCGAAGGCCGCGCCAAACGCCGTGTTCCCATGACGATGGAGGATTGGGCGAAACGGCTCGACATCTTCCTCTCGGCGGATGAGCGAAAAGTGCTGCAAGACGCCGGGCGTATCAGCGCCGAAATCGCACGGGAGCACGCCGAGGGCGAGTTCGAGAAATACCGCGTGATCCAGGACCGGCTCTTCCAAAGCGATTTCGATACCTTCGCGGCGCTGGAGAAACATGATGAGGACAAGGGCGATGAGTAAGTCGATCGCGCTGCTTGGCCGCTTCGGCGGCAAGGCGGCGGGTGCGGTGCCCGTGCTCGAGGCCATCCTGGAGTCGGAGGCGGATAAGTCCCCTCATGCGGCGGCGCAGGCAGCAGCAGTCAATTGTCCCAACCGGCGACATTCCGCTTACAGGTATTGGGCGGCGGCGGCGGCGAGGGCGCTGCGTTCGCTGGTCTTGAGCGTTATGTGGCCGTGGATCTTCAGTGACTTGAGGCGTTCCGTGGCGTAGGTCAGGCCGTTGCTGGAGGCGTCGAGGTACGGGTTGTCGATCTGGTAGGGATCGCCGGTAAGCACCATCTTGGTGTTCTCGCCCGCGCGGCTGACGATGGTCTTGACCTCGTGGGGGGTCAGGTTCTGGGCTTCATCGACGATCACGTACTGGCCCGGGATAGAGCGTCCGCGGATGTAGGTCAGCGCCTCCATTTCAATCGTGTTGTTTTCCAGTAGCGCCTCGATGCGGTCCTTCGGGGTGACCCTGGTCTTCTTCTTGCCGGCGACGGTTTTCTCCGGGTCGTCGTTGAGCAGGTAGGTGAGGTTGTCGAAGATCGGCTGCATCCAGTGCGAGAGCTTTTCCTCTTTCGGGCCAGGCAGGTATCCGATATCCTTGCCCATCGGAATGATGGGGCGGGAGACCAGGATGCGGTCGTAGCGGTGATGCTTCAGTGTGCTCTGCAGGGCGGCGGCCAGCGCGAGTAGCGTCTTGCCGGTTCCCGCCTGGCCGACGAGCGTGACAATCTGGATGGCTGGGTCCATGAGCAGTTCAAGGGCCAGGCGCTGTTCACGGTTGCGTGCCAGGATATTCCACACGTGTTCGGTTTCGCTGCTCAGATGGGTCAGCACACCCGGCTCAACCACACGGGCCAGCGCGGTGCTCTTGCGGTTGCGGTTGGTCCTCTCCCGCATCAGGATGAACTCGTTCGGATAGGTGCCGAGCGAGGAGTGCTTGTACTCCCGTGCCTTGAAGAACCCGTTGATCTGCGCCAACGGCACCTCGACCTCGCTGTAGCCGCTGAAGAGTTCCTCGAAGTTGACCTTCTCCTTCTCGAAATCCATGGCGGGCAGGCCAAGCGCATCGGCCTTGAGACGGGCGTTGATGTCCTTGCTGACAAAGATCACGTCCTCGTTCTCCGAAGCCGAAGCCAGCTCGTAGGCCAGCCGCAGGATCAGGTTGTCGGGGATGTTCTCCCGTAGCATGCCATCGGCATCGCTATTCTTCGCGCTGAGGATCTGCAGGCTGCCGCCACCGCGGATCGGCACGCCGTCGCGCAGGTTTCCTTCGGCACGCAGGATGTCGAGACGGCGGATGACGTGGCGGGCGTTGCGCCCGAGCTCGTCGTTGTGGGTCTTGAACTTGTCGAGTTCCTCGATCACGGCCATCGGGATCACGACGCGGTTGTCGGCAAAGGCCTCGATGCATTCGGCGTTGTGCAGGAGCACGTTGGTGTCGAGCACGAAGGTCTTGATCACGGATTTCCGGGCGGGGTTTGGTTTTTTGGCGGCCACAGGTGGACTCCTTCGTTATTCAGGTTGATGAAAGAATGGACGAATCAAAGGCTTCGGGTAGAAGGTCATTAATAGTAAAGGCACCGGTTGCCTCGGGCGGGTGGAGCGATGCGGTCACGATCCGCAGTCCGGGCGGTCCGAACTCGGCGAGCACCTGACGGCACGCACCGCAGGGGGTGACGGCTTTAGGCCCGCCGGCGGCAATCGCGATCGTGTCGAATTCCAGTGCCCCGGCGGCGACGGCGGCACTGATGGCGCTGCGTTCGGCGCAGATCGTCAGTCCGTAGGAGGCGTTCTCGACGTTGACCCCGGTAAAGACGCGACCGTCGCGGGTTAGCAGGGCGGCCCCGACCGGGAAGCCGGAGTACGGGCAGTAGGCGTTACGGGAGGCATCGGCGGCGGCGAGGATCAGTTGGGCATCGGTCATGGTGGTTATGCGCTTTCCGGGTAAAGGGTTTCCACGATCAGGGCGGGTATCGTCGCCGGCTGGTCGCCAATCGCGACGGCTTTCCGGGCGAGCTGCATCGCCTGCTCAAGTTGCCGGGCGTCGGCGGCGTGCAGGTGCATCAGCGGTTGCCCCTTGGTGACGGTCTCGCCGATCTTGAGCAGGCCGCTGACCCCGACACGGGGATCGACGCGGTCCGTGACGGCGGCACGTCCGGCCCCGAGCAGCAGGCAGATGCGTCCGATCGCGTCGGCATCCATCTGCTGCACGACCCCGTCGGCCTCGGCTTCGACGGGGTGCACCAACGGGGCTGCCGCAAGGCGTTCGGGATGGTCGAGTACGCTGCGGTCGCCGCCGTGCAGTGCCACCATCTCGCCGAACTTTTCAAACGCCGTGCCTGATTCCAGATGTCCGGCCAGCCGTTTCCGGGCGGTGGCGGCATCGGTTTCGACGCCCGCCAGCAGCAACATGGCGACGGAAAGCGTGAGTGTGACCTCGCGCAGGTCACTTGGGCCGCCACCCTGCAGGGCCTCCAACGTCTCGAGGATTTCGAGGGTGTTGCCGGCGGTCCGCCCCAGCGGCTGGTTCATGTCGGTGATGATGGCGGTCATGCCGCGGTTCATGCGGCTGCCGATGTCGACCATCGTGCGGGCCAGCCGGCGCGCGTCGTCCCGTGTCTTCATGAACGCGCCGGTGCCCCACTTCACATCAAGTACGAGGTTGGCAGCCCCTTCGGCCAGCTTCTTGGACATGATACTGGCGGCGATCAGCGGGATGGAAGGAACGGTACCGGTGACATCCCGCAGGGCGTAGAGCTTCTTGTCGGCCGGGGCGATACGGGCGGTTTGTCCGGTAATCGAGCAACCGGCGGCTTGCAGCACGGCCAGGAATTCCCCGGTGGAGAGGTCCGTACGGTAGCCGGGAATGGATTCCAGCTTATCGAGCGTGCCGCCGGTGATGCCGAGCCCGCGTCCCGAGAGCATGGGCACCGCGACCCCGCAGCAGGCGACCAGCGGGGCCAGGATCAGCGAGACCTTGTCGCCGATGCCGCCCGTGGAATGCTTGTCGGCAGTGGGGATGCCCAGCCCGCTTGTGTCGACCAGGTCGCCGGAGTGCATCATGGCATCGGTCAAGATGGTGATCTCCTCCGGGGTCATGCCCTGGAAGTAGATGGCCATGGCCAGCGCGGCCATCTGGTAGTCGTGGATGGAGCCTTCGGTGTAACGGCCGATGAAAACGCGGATTTCCTGCTCGGAGAGCGGAAGCCCGTCGCGTTTCCTCTCGATTGTCCACTGCGGAAGCATGAGCGGCATTCTAGCCGCAGCGATTCCTGTTTGTCAACGCACGTGTGCATTCTGAAAAAATCAGTTGGGCTTCCTTTTTGCTTGCTTGTTGAACATGGATTCCGGTAATGTTCATCTTTTTTGGAGGGATAATAATGGCAAGAGTATGTGAAGTTTGTGGTAAGGGGCCGGTTACTGGAAACCGGATTGTTCGTCATGGCTTGAAAAAATGCAAGGGTGGTATCGGTTTGCACACGACGGGAATCACCCGTCGGCGTTTCCTGCCGAACATACAGCGCGTGCGGGTTTCCGAGAACGGTGGAGTCTCGCGGCGCCGTGTATGCACGTCTTGCATCAAGGGCGGCATGATAACGAAGGCCTAGGTCTTCGGGGTGTCCTCACGGGTGCCCTCAGTTATCGCGTGATGAGTTGGTTGACCGGTAAGCACGGGGTGCGCACATGATTCATGGTCCGGATACGAATATCGAGATCAAGGATACGGATATCATCTTTGATTGTCCGCATTGTGCAAAAAGCCTGGCGATCGACTATCGCGGGGCCGGGTTGACGATCAAGTGCTCGGATTGCGGCGGGGATGTGCAGGTTCCTATTCCGGAAGGGATGGAACTTGAGGATCTGGATCGTCCGCTTGAGGATCAGGAGTTGCAGATCATCCAGTTGCGGCGGTCCCTGCAGAAAGCCCAGGATCGCATCGCGGACCTGGAGAATGCGGTCGAGGATCTGATGGAGCGGCGTGACGCGCTGGAGCGCGACCGTTCCGAGCAGACGCTCCGGATGGGATCCGTTCTGGAGAAAACCGGCGTGATCGAGACCTCGCTAAAGGAAATCACCAAAGCATTGGACGCTGTTTCGGCGTTGTGCCATACCGAGGCTCCCGCCGCTGCTCAGTCGGATTCCGTCTGATTGATTGCTTGTTCCAGTGCTTTGATCCTGGCTTCGAGAGCGGCAATCCTGTCGTTCTTCTGGTCGTGAATCCCTTCGATGGCGGCCAGTAGCAATCCGTTGATCTGGTTCTGCTGCGACCAGAGCCGGAAGGTGTAGAACCTCAGCATCGACCAGATCACTTGTTTCGTCCTGACGAGCAGGCACCTGAATCGCGGGCGTTTCTCGACGATCTCGAAGTCCCCGATATCGACAAAGGCGCTCTCCCTCAAGTTTTCCAGATAGAATGCCAGGAACGCGGCATTGTCCTTGAATTCAAGCGGGGCAAAGCGGCCGGGGTCTCCCAGTCCGGCGGACTGGTAGCAGCCGGACTGTGCCTTTTGTTTCACGGATGCATGGATATCGCGGATGACGGCTTCGGTATCGACACCTGGCGCAGCGATGTGGATCATATCAAACCTCGCTTGTCTTGTACTGCATGAAAGGGTTTACGCGTTTCTCCCGTCCGATCGTGGTCGCCGGCCCATGGCCGGGGTAGACTCGGCAATCGTCTGGCAAGGTTGCCAGCCGTCGCAGGGATGCTGTCAGCAGCGTCGGGCTGCCACCGGGAAGATCCGTCCGCCCGGCGGAGCCGGCAAAGAGGGTGTCGCCGGATATCAGGGTGGTTTCCGCTGGAATATAGAGGCAGACACAGCCCGGCGTATGGCCCGGTGTTTCAAGGATTGTGATGTCCAGTCCTGCGGCCCGGTAGACGAGGCCTTCGCGCAGCTCGCGAAGGCCAGCCGACGGGGCCTCGGGCTGGGGGTAGTAGGGGGGGATCTGGTTGCGCGGGGTGAACGCCCAGGCGGCATCCTGTGGATGCATGCTGACGGGGGCGGGAAAGTCCCAGGCCAGCGTGGCGAGTGCCGAGATATGATCGGCATGGCCATGCGTCAGCAGCCAGCCGTCGACCGTCAGGTTCTGCTCGCGGAGGTAATGCGCGATCCGCTCTGCATCGGCACCCGGATCGATTACCACCGCCCGGTTTCCCGTGCCATGAAGCACCAGGCAATTGACTTCGAAAAGGCCAACAATAAGGGTTTCTATTTTCATGGCGGCAAGACTAAGCGGAAACAGGCCGGTCTGCAAGCGGTTAATGGGTGATGCTTTTTTGCTATTCATTTTGTTGCGGCATGTGATAGGTTCCAAGAATGAATTCAGGACTACAGGGATTCTTGATCGGGTCGGTCTGCCTGGAGCGCAACCGCTGGGGTAGTCGCATGCCGTCGTTTGCGGTCAGCGACTGGTTGCCGCGGTTCTCGGCTGATGGATTCGACGGGGTTGAATTGTGGCAGTTCCACTATACCGCTGCGGATAACTCCGAGCGTGTCCGGTTGGAACAGGCGGCGCCCCTGTTGCCAATCTACAACAGCTATATCGGGTTCGATGATGCCGACGCGCCTGCACGTAAGGATGCGGTCGAGATTATCTCTCGTCTGGGATCATGCGGAGTGAAGTACAACGTGGGAGAGAATCCGGATCTGCTGACGGAGTACCGCCTTAATCTACTATCCTGGGTCGAGGCCCTGCCTGCGTCCTGTCGCCTGCTGTGCGAGTGCCATCCGGGCACCATACTGGAGACGCCTGAGGCGGCAGCATCCTTCTTCGCTGATCTGGACCCTGAACGCTTTGGCGTCATCGTGCATGTAGGCAATGCGACTACAGAAGGCGTTGCTAGCTGGTTTGACGCCTTTGGTGCAAGGGTCTGGCATTTGCATATGCAATGTCGGACGACAGAACTGGATCCGGAAACACCTGCCGGCAGGGCGGCCCTGGGTGCGAGTTTGGCGGTTGTAAAATCGCAGGGCTTCACGGGCTCGGTCACGCTTGAATTCACGCGTGGAATCGGACGCGACGAGGACATCGAGGCACTGTATGCCAATGTCTGTGCAGATATGCGCTATTGCCGGGAGAATCTGTCATGCTAGATCCCGCCACGATTGACAGACAGCTCCATCTGCCAAAAGAAAAGGCCGGCGGGATTGCTCCCGCCGGCCTTTAGCGTTCGTGCGAATGATCCCGCTTAGATCACGCCGCCGTAGATCGCGTCCGCGCCCAGCATTTCCTCGATGCGGAGGAGCTGGTTGTACTTGCAGATGCGGTCCGTGCGCGAGAGCGATCCGGTCTTGATCTGGCCGGCATTGGTCGCCACGGCGATGTCCGCGATGGTCGTGTCCTCGGTCTCGCCCGAGCGGTGGCTGACGACGGACGTGTAGCCCGCGCGGGTGGCCATCTGGATGGCTTCCAGCGTCTCGGTCAGCGTGCCGATCTGGTTGACCTTGATCAGGATCGAGTTGGCCACGCCCATGTCGATGCCCTTCTTCAGGAATTTCGTGTTGGTCACGAACAGGTCGTCGCCGACAAGCTGGACCTTGTCACCGATGGCCTCGGTCAGCTTCTTCCAGCCCGCCCAGTCATTCTCCGCCATGCCGTCCTCGATGCTGATGATCGGGTAGCGATTGCACCAGTCCTGCCAGAAGGCCACCATCTCCTCGGCGCTCTTCTTCGAATTATCGCTCTTCTTGAAGTGGTACTTCTTGCCAGCCTTGATGAAGAACTCGCTGGCCGCCGGGTCGAGCGCGATGAAGATATCCTTGCCCGGCACGTAGCCTGCCTTGCTGATCGCCTTGACCAGGACTTCCAGCGCCTGCTCGTTGCTGGTCAGCTCGGGGGCGAAGCCGCCCTCGTCGCCGACATTGGTGGACATGTTCATGCCCTTGAGGACGGACTTGAGCGCATGGAAGGTCTCGCAACCCATGCGGATGGCGTCCGAGAAGGTCTTGGCGCCCTTCGGCATGATCATGAATTCCTGGATGTCGACCGGCGCATCGCTGTGCGCACCGCCGTTGAGCACGTTCATCATCGGAACGGGCAGGACGCGGGCATTGGCCCCGCCGATGTAGCGGAACAGCGGCATACCGGCATATTCGGCTGCAGCCTTGGCGGCGGCCAGCGAGACGGCCAGCATCGCGTTCGCGCCGAGCTTCTTCTTCGTGTCGGTGCCGTCGAGTTCGATCATGGTCTTGTCGATCCCGACCTGGTCCATGATGTCGAGGCCGAGCAGCTCGGGGGCGATGGTCTCGTTGACGTTCTTTACGGCCTTGAGCACACCCTTGCCGAGATAGCGTTTCGGATCGCCGTCGCGCAGTTCAACGGCCTCGTTCTCGCCGGTGGATGCACCGGAGGGGACGGCTGCGCGGCCCATGATGCCGCTTTCGAGATAGATGTCGGCTTCGACGGTGGGGTTGCCGCGGGAATCGATCACCTCGCGCGCACAGATATCAATGATTGTGGACATGTTCTCTCCTTCTCCTTTTGTTGACCGCCACGGTCCGGGCCGGGAGACCCGCCACCTAACGGAAAATTCTGATCCGTACGATTTCCAGGCAGGCACGAGCCCGCGTGGTGCCGGGAGAGGGAGTCGAACCCTCATGTCCTTGCGGACGGCAGATTTTGAGTCTGCTGCGTATGCCATTTCGCCACCCCGGCTTGAATGACGCGGAGAGTGTTACCACGGCGGCGCGCGCAATTCAATCCTCAAATTCGTTTTCCGCTTTCCGTCTTCGCCGATCTGGTGCTCATCCGCGCTCTTGCCAATCCGCTTTCTTGACGCCTTATCAACAGCGGGGCTTGTCCCGCCAGGAGGCATTCGATTGGCGTTGGTTGGTAGAGGACGGAGGGTCACGTCTCTTCGTTCTTCATTTGGTGCTGTCAGTGGCAGGCCGATAAATAGAAAATAGCTTTTTGTGTTGGGATTGAATGAATGCTGATGGGCAAGGATGGAGATAGGAGCTTGGCATGGATCAGGATAATGAACGCCGATTGACAACACGAGATCAGTTGACCGATTTCCTGCTGTACACCACGCCGGACGGTCAGGTTAAGGTGGAATGCATTCTGCATGACGAGACGATCTGGTTGCCGCAAAAGCGGATTGCCGAGTTGTCTGGCGTCGGCATCCCGGCCATTTCGAAGCATTTGGAAAATATCTACGCCAGTGGTGAACTGGAACAGGAAGCAACTGTTTCCATTTTGGAAACAGTTCAACAGGAGGGGAAACGGGACAACCTAAAGTGAGTTTCTTCTGCTTGCCATGTCGCGTTGTCACGACTAGACTCCGACTCCGTTGTCCTATCGTTTTGGTTAATAAGCGTTTTGAAGGAGAGAAACATGACTGTTGATGATCTGAAGGCCGCTGTGCGTGATGTCCCGGACTTTCCGAAATCGGGGATCCTGTTCAAGGATATTACCCCCATTTTGCAGGATCCCGCCCTGTTTTCCTTTGCGATCGATTTGTTCCAGGCCCGCCTGGCAGGCAAAGGCGTCACCAAGGTGGCGGCGATCGACGCGCGCGGCTTTATCTTCGGCAGCGTGTTGTGCGACCGTCTCGGGCTGGGGTTCGTACCTGTCCGCAAGGCCGGCAAGCTGCCCTACAAGACGTATTCGGAAAGCTATGCGCTCGAGTACGGTGAAGCCACGCTTTGTATCCATCAGGATGCGTTCCGGACCGGCGACCGGGTGCTTTTGATCGATGACCTGCTGGCGACCGGCGGCACGGCGGTCGCGTCGGCGAACCTGATCGAGAAGGCCGGTGGCGAGGTGGTCCAGATCCAGTTCCTGATCGAACTGGCCTTCCTGAATGGACGGGCGAGGCTTGGCGACCGCGATGTCTACGCGCCGATCGTCTTTTGACAGTGGCTGCTGAACACGGGGAGTATGCGGTGCGGAATCCGGATCTGATTGTGATCGGCGCAGGGGCTGCCGGCCTGCTGGCGGCTGGAACGGCGGCGGCGGGCGGTGCCCGTGTGCTGCTGCTCGAGAAGATGCCGCGTCCGGGGATCAAGCTGGCGATTACCGGCAAAGGCCGTTGCAACTTGACCAATGTCGAGCCGCGCGGTGCCTTCGAGTCGCATTTCGGCGGAAACGGTGCCTGGCTGAAGCCCGCGTTCGATGCCTATTTCTCCGAGGCGCTGATGGCGTTCATGACGGGGGAGGGCGTCCCTCTGGTCACGGAGCGTGGCGGACGCGTATTCCCTGCGAACGGGCGGGCTCCCGATGTCGTCAAGGCGCTGGTGTCATGGGTGAGGCGCCTCGGGGTTGAACTCCGGCTGCGTCAACCGGTCAGCCGATTGCGTGTGGAGGCGGATGGGCGCGTCGGCGGGGTCGAGACGGCGGCGGGGGACCTTGCCTGTGGGGCGGTCGTTCTGGCGTGCGGGGGAGCTTCCTATCCGGGGACCGGTTCGACCGGGGATGGTTATCAACTGGCGGCGGCGACCGGGCATGTGATCGTGGCCCCGCGTCCGGCACTGGTACCTCTGGTCACCCGTCCCGCGCCGGATCGCGCCCTTGACGGGCTGGGGCTGAAGAATGTACGCGTGTGGCTGCTGGTGGATGGCCATCCCGTTGCGGAAGGTTTCGGTGAAATGGGATTCAGTGATTCCGGCGTCAACGGCCCGGTAGTGCTCTCGCTTAGCGGTCAGGCGGTCGATGCGTTGGTGGCCGGGCGTGAGGTCGGGCTGCGGGTGGATCTGAAGCCGGCGCTGGGTGCGGCGAAGCTGCGGGCGCGGCTCGAGCGCGATCTGGCCTCCCGCGCGACGGAGCCGATGCGCAGCATCCTGCGCGGACTGCTGCCCAAGCCGCTGGTGGATGCCTGCCTGACCTCGACCGGGATGCGCGGCTCGTTGACTGGCAGCCGGCTGACGGCGATGCAGTGCGAGACGCTTGCTGGCTGGCTCAAGGGAATGGAAATGACGATTGCCGGGCATCGTGGGATGAACGAGGCCATCGTGACGGCAGGGGGCGTGGCACTCGAGGACGTCTGCCCGGAAACGATGGAATCGCGCCGTGTTCCCTGTCTGTATTTCGCGGGGGAAATCCTGGATGTGCACGCCGACACGGGTGGATACAACCTACAGGCGGCCTTTTCGACGGGTGTGCTGGCGGGGCGCAACGCCGTTGGCTTGACGGCGCAACGGTGAGAAGGTAGAAAGCTTCAGCATGGATCAGTTCTCGAATGCGGATATTTCGATTGGCGGTTATCGCGGGCGTGTGGACACGCACCGCGTGCATGCGGCATCGCTCGCCTGGCTCGAGCAGATTTCCCGTCACATGGAAGCCCCCGGTGCGGAAGTCCTGGCCGAGGGTCGCAACCTCAACGTTCGCGTACGGATGCCGGTCGACGGCGGCGGGACGCTGGATGTCGTTGTCAAGGCGTTCGGCACGGGCGGTGCGCTGCAGGCTTGGCGTGACCGCCGCGCGGGGTCAAAGGCCCGCCGCACCTGGCTGGCGTCCGTGCACCTGACTTCCGTCGGGGCGGGTACACCCGAACCGATCGCGTTCCTAGAGCGCTGGACGGGCGACCGCCTGGCGGAAAGTTATGTCGTGACGGCCTATCAGTACGGCGTGACCAGCTTTGCCCACGCCCTGAACTCGCTCTACCGGCACGAGCCGGATTGCGGGACGCTGATGGCGCTGTTGGAGACGGTCGCGGCGGCGGTCCGGCGGATGCACGAGAGCGGCTTCCTGCATAATGACCTCGGTAACCAGAATATCCTGCTACGACGCGATGACCAGGGCCGTTGGGGACATGTGCAGTTCATCGACCTCAACCGCGGACGGATCAGGCCCGTGCTTTCGGCCCGCGACCGCGCGCGCGATCTTTCCCGTATCGCCTTGCCATCGGATTTCCGGCGCGTGTTCTTTGAAATGGTCTGGCAGGTGGTGCCTCCTGCGGAATTCCTGAAGTGGGAATCGCATTACCGTTGCCGCTTCGCGCTGCATTCCCGCACGCGCCGTTGGCGGCACCCGATCCGCGAGGCGCGCCGCCGCCCTGCGCCCGGTGATCCGCCGTGCTATCCGGATCCGAAGGATATCTGGATCTGGGACGAGCGGTCCGCGCAGCCGCTGGTGACGATGGTTTCGCGCGACCGGTCAAAACACTATCCACTGTCACGGAATCTACATGTGCTGGCATCCGCGATAAAGGCTCTGCCGGCGGTATGGCGGGCCTATGGGGAGTTTCGCCGTCAGGCGTTCAGCCAGCGGGTGGCGATGCGCGGTCGGATTGGCGTGGCGGTGGATGTGTACGGGGAAGGGGGGGAGCGACAGCTTGCCCTGCTGGAAAAACTTGGGCCGGTTCCGGTCATGGTGCGTTTCTACCATCACCGCGGGCTGGCGGCGGCCGATGCCGCCGCAGCGGTTGTCGAGGAACTGGCAAGGCTCGGGCATCCTGTCAGCATCGCCCTGGTGCAGGATCGCCGGGCCGTCCGGGAACCGGATGCGTGGCGCCTGTTCGTCGACCGGGTACTGGAACGCCTGGCCTCGCAGGTGGAACTGGTCGAGGCGGGGCATGCGATCAACCGGGTCAAGTGGGGCGTCTGGGATTTCGGCGAGTACCGTCGGCTGATGGAACCCTTTGCGGCCTGGCAGGCCCTCTACCCTTCGCTTCGTATTGGCGGCCCAGCCATGATCGATTTCGAATACGCCTACGTGCCGGCGGCGCTGGATGCGTTGCCGGAGGGGGTGCGTTTTGGTGCGCTGACACACCATCTGTACGTCGACCGGCGCGGGGCACCGGAGACGCCCCAGGGCCGATTCTCCGCACTTGAGAAACTTGCGCTTGCTCGTGTGCTGGCGGGGCGTGCCGGTGATCGGCTGATCGTGACGGAATTCAACTGGCCGCTGGAGGGGACTGGCGTCTATTCACCGGTTGGGGCACCATATGTGTCTCCCGGTGTCCGGCATAACGACCCGAGTGTCAGCGAGCAGGAGTCCGCTGCCTATCTGCTGCGTTATGTGCTGATCGCGATCTGCTCGGGGCTGGTCGAGCGTGTTTTCTGGTGGCGGCTGGCGGCGTTCGGCTACGGGCTGGTGGATGATTCCGCCGACGACTGGCGTGAGCGTCCGGCCTTCCTGGTGCTGGCGGTGCTGCTGGCTCGCCTGGAAACAAGTGTATTCACGGCTCGCTCGGCCGCGGCCGCTTCTCCCGTCGGGACGGAAGGCATTCTCTACCGCTTCGAGATGCCTGATGGACGTCCCTGGTGGATGGCGTACACCCTTGCGGGCACCTGTCGGATCCCGGTTCCGCCGGGGGGCACGCACGCGACCACCGCCTTTGGCGAGAAGCTGCCCATCCAGAACGCTGAAGTGGAACTAGGCATGATGCCGGTCTATCTGGCCGGGTAGTCTAACCTTGCCGGGCACCGGCGAGGGTGGCTGCATGCTGCCGCTCTTCCGATGCCAGCGACAGGAAGATGCGGCGCAGAGCCGGGAGCGGGGTATCCTCGGCAAGGGCCTCGTAGAAGGCGGCGGTGGCTTCCTCGTGCTCGATGGCGTGCTCCAGCACGGGATCCTCTGCTGCCGCGACGTCGTGTTTCAGCACCTCCTCCGGATGGCTGGTTACCACCCCGGTGGTGATCGGGGTTTCGCCATGGCTGTCCCTTGCACGCGTCAAACGTTCGTAATGCGCGTCTTCCGCCTGGGCCAGGTTGGTGAACATCGCTTGTAGGGCGGGTGTGGCGGCTTGCCGGGCCAGCTCTCGGTAATCGGCGGCGGCGGCATGCTCGAATTCGGCGGCGGCCCGCAGGACCACGCGGGCGAGTAAGCCGGACGGTGCGGCCGTGATGGCTGTGGCGGGTGCCTTGAACTGTGCACGGCGGCTCAGTCCGTCGCGCAGCAGCAGGATCCCGAAAAGGATGAAAAGAACGGCGGCACCCATGCGGATCACATGTTCCGGGATAACCCGTGTCAAGGCCGATCCGATCAGGACGGCAATCAGCGTTGAAAGCACCAGCGCGGCGGCGGCCGCGCTGAAAACAGTCCATTTGGAGGAATCCGCCGTGGCCGTCCGGGCCATGGCCGCCAGTTGCGTCTTGTCGCCCAGCTCGGCCAGGAAAATCAGCAGGAATGTGGAGAAGAACAGCTTATAGTCCATAGATGGTTTCTTTCGCTTTTCAAGGGGTTCAGTAGTTTGCTGTCGAGCGTCCGCCATCCAGTACGGTCTCGGAGTCGCCGATCCCGAGGCGAGAGCAGCCCTGGTCGAGATAGGCGACGGCGGTTATCCAGTCGCGTATGCCGCCCGACGCCTTGACCTTGAGATCCTTGCCGACCGTGTCGAGCATGATGGCGACCGCCTCGGGGGTGGCCCCGCCTCCGGCGAAGCCGGTCGATGTCTTGACGTAATCCGCGCCGCCATCCCTGGCAAGGCGGCAAGCGGTGGCGATCTCGTCCGCCGTCAGCAGGCAGGTCTCCAGAATCACTTTCACGAGTACGCCTGTTTGGCGGGCGACGGCGACCACCGCTTCAATATCCCGGCGGACAGCCGCGTGGTCGCCGGACCGGAAGCGTCCGATATTCATCACCATGTCAAGCTCGGTGGCCCCGTCCGCGATGGCCAGTTCCGCCTCCAGCGCCTTGACCTCGCTGCGCGAGGCCCCGTGGGGGAACCCGATCACGGTGCAGACCTGGCAGTTGCTGCCGGCAAGCTCGGCGGCGGCGAGTCTGACGTCGCTTGGACGGACGCAAAGCGCACCGATCCCGCGCACCTTGCAGATGGCGGCATGGCGACGTACATCCGATGCGGTCATCTCGGGTTTCAAGACGGCGTGGTCAATAGCCTTGGCCACCTGTGCTTGCGTGTAACTCATGATGTGCTCCAGTAAGGATTCAAACGGCAGGCCGAATCATAACAAAAGCGAGGTGTGGTTGCGATGATAAAATATGAACGTTTCGTGATTTAGGGGTTGCTTGTGACGGCTATTGGCGTTATTTTATCCAGCGGTTTGCGAGGGGCGTTAATGCGAAAGAGGATTCGATAATGGATTCAATTGTCTTTGGCGCGGGTTGCTTCTGGTGTGTGGAAGCGGCCTTCCGGCTTGCCGATGGCGTCACTGATGTCCGTGTCGGCTACACTGGCGGGGCAATTGAGAACCCGTGCTACAAGGCGGTCTGTACCGGCCGTACGGGACATGCGGAAGTGGTCAAGGTTGTTTTCGACCCGAAGCGGATAACGCTCGATCAGTTGACGAAAATCTTCCTTGTGGTGCATGACCTCACCTCACTGAATGCCCAAGGGGGGGACGTGGGGGCGCAGTACCGCTCGTCGGTATTCGTGCATTCCGATCAGCAGCGCGATGCAATGAAGGCGTTGCTGGGGAAGGCGCAGTCGAATTTCTCGAAGCCCATCGTGACGGAAGTAACGGCGCTCGGGGACTTCTACGAAGCCGAGGACTACCACCAGCGCTATTTCGAAAACAATCCGGAGGCAGGTTACTGCCGGTCTGTGATTGAGCCGAAAATTGAAAAAGTGCGCAAGTTGCTGAAAAAGTAGCCCTGAATTTAGAACGCGCGCGAGAGACCGAGTCGGATGGCGGTTTCACCTCCGCCTTCGGCTTCTAGGTAGGTCCGGATGCCCATCACCGTCACGCCGATGCCGCCGTAGGCCATGACCGGATCCTTGCGTTCGAACGTGATCTCGAAGCGCTTGTCGTCGGATCGGATCACGGCATCGAGCGAGGTGTCGGACCAGGGCAGTGCCCGCAGCCCCGCATACCAGGACCAAGCCGGGGCGTTGTAGGCAAGCTCGATCCCGACCGAAACCAGCGTTTCCGTCAGCGTCGCGTTGTCATCATGGTTGTTGTAGCGGCGGTTCTCCGTCACGATGACGGCATTCGTCAGGGCGTTGGTATCGGTCGTCGTGGTAATGGTTCGTTCCCAGGCACCGTACTGCAGCGATAGCTCCTCGCGACGGTAGACGGCCTCGCCGTGGACGATGCCCGACCAGCGACCTTCCTGGAAAACCGGGATCCGCAGGCCAACAGCGGCAAACCAGCCGGTGCCATCGGTCAATTCCGCGTTCTCGAAGATATCGCCATCTCCGGCGATGGTATGGTCCCATTCGGCATCGGCCGTCAGGCCGAGCTGCAGGGTCACGATTCCCTTGCGCCCCTTCAATGCCACGCCGCCGCGTTCGATCGCATGATCGCCGCCGCTCGCACCGTTGATCTCCCAGTCATAGGCGGTCTGGTGCAGCAGGGTCAGCACGATGGCGAATTCCGTGTCGTCCAGAAACGAGGGTGTCGTTGCCTGGGCTGTCGGGGATGGGGTGGGGGGCGCACTGACTCGGGTGATGGTGAACAGGATTTCGCCGATATCGATCATGCGCCCGAGCACAAGCTCGTAGACACCGTAAGCCAGACCGGTTTGGGTGTCCACCAGCGTGAAGGCTCGTCCGTCGGCAAGGATGTTGAGCTTGAACACGCCGGACTCCAGCTTCAGCAGGCCCCCGTGACGGAAGGCGAATGGGCCGTAGTCCTGGCTGGACCGGACTCCACGCAGGGTGAATGTTTGCTGGGCGTAACCGACGGTGGCAAGCCCCATCAGCAGAACCGTGATCAAAAGCGGCAAAAATCGTGTCTTCATATCGGAAACCTCTTGTGATGAGTTGAACAGTGGCGGCATCCTGCCTGAATTCAATCGGAAATACAAACGGATTCCAGCATGACCCCCTGCGCGGAGAATTGCGCCGGGATTCGCGTGTACGGGAATGCCGATTCGTCTGGCATGGACCCGATCGCCAGAACGCAGTCGCCCATGCCCGAGCCGGAGATCTTGGCGGCGGCGATGCCGGGTTGTTCGCGAAAGCGGCTGATCATGGCGGCCAGCGTCTGGTCGCAGACGCCGAGTTCCTCCATCAGGCGCTGTCCGTTGCTCAGCGTATCGGCCAGGTGCCGCCAGTCGGTGGCCGCAAAAGCCCGGCTGGCTTCCAGGCTGCAGGCGTCCATGCGGGCGTAAAGGTCGCGGAAACCGTCGTCGGCGGCGGCCCGCCGGGTTTCAACTTGCCGGATAACCTCGGCGGTGGCGGTCTTGTAGCCGGCATAAGCCAGGGTGACCGGTGGAAAACTGTCGTGGCGACGGACAACCTCGGGTGTCTGCCGGTAGAGCAGGACTCCGCCCCAGACGGCGGCGGCCAGGTCCGCCCCGGAGGCGGCCCCCTGCACGCGGCGCACGATATCGAGCGCCTGTCGGTGCAAGTCGGCAGAGGAGGGCGGAAGGGTGTGATGGCAGAAGACATGAAGCGCGGCCAGTGCGGCCACCGTGACCGCGGCAGAGGACCCGAGGCCGGTGTCGGCACGCATGTCGGCACGGATGGACAGCTCAAAGCCGGATGGACAGGCGGCGGCGAACATCGTGATCGCATGACTGACGAACTGGAACGGCGGTGAGAGGTCCGGTTCAGCCAGCGGCATGCGTCGCGTCCCCAGGGCGGAGCGGATCACGACCGTCCGGTCGGGGCGCGGATCCAGAGTGACCCGGACCCGCGCATCGACGGCACCAACCAGCGCGTGCGCACCGTGCAGGACGGCATGCTCGCCGGTGATCATGAGGCTACCCGGGGCGCTGGTTTGTATCATGGTTGTCAGAGCCGGAATCCAAGCCCGACACTGCCGATCCAGTGGTTGAAGTTCTTCAGCGATTCACCGAAGGTCTGGTCTTTCGTTTCGGTGTCCAGCCAGATATAGCGGAACTCGGCCTCGATGAACATCCTGTCGGAGATGTTGTAATCCGCGCCGAGGCCCAGGTGCCAGCCGAAATCGAAATCTGATTCGGTATCGTCGCCGGTAACCGTGGTGCGGGTCCAGTAGACGCCGCCGCCCCCGAGCACGAACGGGTTGAGGATATTGTCGCGCCCCAGCAGGAACAGCATGGCGCTGAGCTGGATCGGGATCAGTTCCAGATCCACATCACGCGACACCTCCTCGCTATGGTAGTAGACAGAGCCGTCGATAAAGACGACTTCACGCCAGTCGGTGCGGAAGAAAAGCCCGCCCAGGAATGCACCGTCATCCGCCTCGGACATGCGCATGTAGCCGCCGCGCAACCCAACATCCGCCATGCCGGCCTGCACCGTTGCCGCCGTGAGAATCAACACCGCACTGATCGCCATTGCCAACCGTTTCATTTCGTACCTCCAAAGTTAAGGGTTTTGAATACGCACGATTTATTGCATATCCACCCCTGCTCGACAATTGTTTTTTTTGCTGTCAGCCCGGGCTCATCGCACTTCTGACGGGGATGAGCACTGCAGGACAGGCACCCTTGCCTGTCCATCCGAGCAAAGGTCCTTTGGCAACCAGACGGCTTATGCTCGGAAGTCGGGCAAGGTGCCACGACTTCCTTCTGTTTAACCGTTCTCGTCACCGTTCTCGTTCACCGAAAAAGACTGCAGTCTGCGGTCTTCAGTCTGCAGTCTGCCCGGTGATATGCGACTGTCCGCCAGAATGGCGCGACAAATGTTTGCATCTGGGGCGGGGTTCTGGCATAGTCTGCTGACTATGACTTTCAAGATACTTCCATCTTTGCTGGCGGCTGATCCGGGTTATCTGGCGGACGGCGCGAAAAAGGCCGAGCAGGCAGGCGCGGATGAACTGCACCTGGATATCATGGATGGCCATTTCGTGCCCAATATCAGCATGGGACCGGCGGTGGTCGGCATGGCCCGCCGTCATGTGCGGATCCCGCTCAACGTGCACCTGATGCTCTCGCGCCCCGACCTGTATCTCAAGGCGTTCATCGACGCCGGCGCGGATACGGTGCTGATCCATATCGAGGCGGAATGCGACGTGGTCGCCTCGCTCCAGCGTATCCGGGAATTGGGTGCCCGGCCCGGCATCACGCTCAACCCCGACACCAATCCGGCCATGCTTTTCCCTGTGCTTGGGGCGGTTGACGAGGTCCTCGTGATGACAGTCCGCCCCGGATACGGCGGGCAGCGGTTCATGGAGCAGACGCTGCCGTCCATCCGGGCGGTGCGCGACGAGGCGGAGCGCCTTGGCCGCACGGATCTCACGATCATGGTCGATGGCGGTATCAATCACGAGACCGCGCACCAGTGCGCGCAGCAGGGGGCCAATGCCTTCGTGGCGGGAACTTTCCTCTATTCGAGCAGCGATATGGCGGAGGAAATCCGCAAACTCAGGTCAAACGTAGCCGGGGCATTCCAAAGCCGCGGCGCTTCACGGTGATTTACTTATGGCAGACATTGCACACACACGGAACTTCTGTATCATCGCGCATATCGACCACGGCAAGTCCACCCTGGCCGACCGTATGCTGGAACTGACGCACACGGTGGAGGACCGCCTGATGCGCGAGCAGTTGCTCGACGACATGGATCTCGAGCGCGAGCGCGGCATCACGATCAAATCGCACCCCGTGACCATGCGCTACGAGGCGGATGACGGCGAGATCTATGAATTCAACCTGATCGATACCCCCGGTCATGTGGACTTCACCTACGAGGTGTCGCGCAGCATGGCGGCATGCGAGGGTGCCGTGCTGGTGGTGGATGCCGCTCAGGGGGTGGAGGCTCAGACCGTCGCTAATGCCTATCTGGCGATCAACAGGGGCCTGGAGATCATCCCCGTGCTCAACAAGGTCGATCTGCCGAATGCCGATGTGCTGACCGTCTGCAAGCAGATCGAGGATATCCTGGGGATCGATACTAGCGACAATCTGCACGTCAGCGCCAAGACCGGCAAGGGGGTGCGCGATGTGCTGGAGATGGTCATCAGGAAAGTGCCGCCGCCGAAAACCGATCTTTCGGATAAGGTGCCGCCGCGCGCGCTGGTTTTCGATTCCATCTACGATGCCTATCGCGGCGTGGTCACGTATGTGCGCGTCGTCGATGGCACCCTGACGGTGGGCGACAATGTACGCCTGATGGCCACGGGTATTACTACCCAGCTAAAGGAGGTTGGCATCTTCTCGCCGAAGCCGATTCCACGCAAGCAGTTGACCGCCGGGCAGGTGGGTTACCTGATCGGCACGCTCAAGACACCCACCGACATCCAGATCGGCGACACGGTCACCTCCGACAAGAATCCGGCCTCCGAATCCCTGCCGGGCTTCTCGCCGGTCAAGCCGATGGTCTTCAGCGGTATTTACCCCGTGGATACGGCGGATTTCGAGAAATGCCGCACTAGCATTGAGAAACTGAGCCTTAACGATTCGGCGTTCACGTTCCATCCGGAAAGTTCCACCGCGCTCGGGTTCGGGTTCCGCTGCGGGTTCCTGGGATTGCTCCACATGGAGGTGATCCAGGAACGCCTGCGGCGTGAGTTCGATCTGGATATCATCAGCACGCATCCCGGCGTAGTCTACAAGATCAAGCAGCGCGACGGCAAGACGATGGAGATCGACAATCCCGTGTTCCTGCCGGATCCCACCCGCATCGAGTCGATCGAGGAGCCGATGATCAGTGCGTTCATTATCTGCCTGAACGAGAACATCGGCGACCTGCTGAGGCTGATCATGGACCGGCGCGGTGAAGTCACCAAGACGGACTCCATCGACGGCACCCGCGTCATGCTGACCTGCACCATGCCGCTGAACGAGATCCTGATGGATTTCCACGACAACCTGAAAAGCGCAACGCGCGGATATGCTTCCATGGATTACGAGAATTCGGGGTTCCAGGTCAGCCCGATCGTGAAGCTCGAGATCCTGCTGAACGGGGAACCGGTCGATGCCTTCGCCACGATGGTGCATCGCGACAAGGCGATTGAACGCGGGCGGCAGATCTGCAAGGCCTTGAGCGAGGCCATTCCTCCGCACATGTTCGCGATTCCGGTGCAGGCGGTGCTCGGGCGTACCGTCATCGCCCGCGAGACGATTCGCGCGTTCCGCAAGGATGTCACGGCGAAGCTCTACGGTGGCGATGTGACGCGCAAGCGCAAGCTGCTGGAAAAACAGAAGGCGGGCAAGAAACGCATGAAGCAGTTCGGCAAGGTCAACGTGCCGCAGGCGGCCTTTATCTCAGTACTCAAGACAGGAAACTGAAACCATGAATTTTCTTGAACGACGCGGATGCAGGAAAGAAGCGAAGGCATTGATCCATCACGCCCTGCATCTGGAAAACATGCGCGGCGATCTGCTGGGCGAGGCGGTCGTCGGCCGCATCAAGACGGCGACGGTGGCCCTGTCCGATGCCCTGAAATCGCGCGATGCGAATGGGCTACCGGATCGCATGGCGGCGCTGACGACATGCCTTGAGAGCGCGACGGCGAAGCATCCCTTGCGCGGCGGTGCGTTCCGCGAGAATTTCGAGGTTGCGGTGGTGGCTGTCGTCGTCGCGATGGGGCTGCGCGCCTATTTCATCCAGCCGTTCAAGATCCCGACCGGATCCATGCAGCCGACGCTCTATGGAATCACCTCGGAGATGTCCGATTCACCATCGCTGCTAGACCGCTTTCCTCTGAAACTGGTCAAGTTTGTTGTCACTGGCGACTGGTATTCGGTCCGCCGTGCAAAAGCTGACGGACGGCTTGGGCAAGATATGATGAGCCCGACGGATCCGTCGATTGTCCTCTTCCAGATCGGTGGCAAACGTCACAAGATTCCAAAGGACGCGGTAAGTGACGGCAACGGGAACAGGAATCCTCGTTTCTACCCGTCGCGCGAAGTTCGCAAAGGGGAGATACTCTGGGCCGGGGTCCGGCACAGTGGCGATCATCTGTTTGTCAACAAGGTGATCTGGAACTTCCGTAAACCCCGTCGTGACGAAGTCATGGTATTCAAGACCGACGGCATTCCCGATCTGGTGCAGGGAACCCATTACATCAAGCGCATGTGCGGCCTGCCTGGCGAGATGGTCTCGATCAACCCGCCGCATCTTGTGATCGATAATCAGCCGGTTGCTGGATTACGCGGTATCGATCGAGTGACGGCGTCCACGGACGGCTACAGTGGCTATCAACTGGCTAGCAAACTCGATTCCGTGTTGAAAGGCTGGCCGCTGGGTGAGGATGAGTACTTCGCGCTGGGCGACAATACCCGCAACAGTGCTGACAGCCGCTTCTTTGGGACCGTCCCCGCCCGCAACCTGGTCGGCCCGGCGGTCCTGGTCTACTGGCCCCTCTCATCGCGCTGGGGCCTGATCCGCTGAGAACGCCCTTGTAGCTGGGGTCGGTGACCCCGGTGCCCATGAGAAGGCGCCTGTCGAAGTCTCTCTCCCCGGTTGCTAATCCACGCACGACCTGGGTCATCGACCCCAGCTACAAGCATTCCCGTTAGCGCCATTCGTGTTTCGGGTAGCGGCCGCGTAGGTCCTTCTTTACCTGTGCGTAGCTTTCCGCCCAGAACCGGGCGAGATCATCCGTGATCTGCACGGGCCGCTGGTTGGGGGCTAGGATGTGTGCCTTCAGGCGGACCGAGCCATTGCAAAGCGTCGGCAGGCGGTTCGTGTCGTAGAGTTCCTGCACGCGCATGGCAATATAGGGGCCCGACGGATCATCGTAGTGGATGCGCGGGGTGCGGCCGTTCTCGATGCGGGTCTGCGACGGGGCGTAGACCTCGACGGCGGCGGTCTGCGCCGCGCTGAGCCAATGCTGCAGCACGGGCCAGACGGCGGCGGCCTTGACGTCCTTGGCCCCGAGCGCCCCGTGGCAGATCTGTGCCAGCAGCGCGGTGCGCTCGTCGGCCCCGATGGCAGGCACCCCGGCCTCCGGGCAATGCGTGGCGACCAGGTTCACGCGGGCGATCCAGGCATCGACCTTGGCATCCCAGGCTTTGATCGTAATGTTGCCCGCCGCCGTTTCCACCGCCAGCACCTCGGCCGCCTCGTCGATCGTGACATTGGTTACGCGCCGCGACCGGATGACGAGATCCCCGAGGCAGGTCTGCTCCTCGGCGGCAACCCGTCCGCCGCCGACGGCATCGAAGAATATACGCCGTTGGATCCGGAACGCCCCGGCGCAGCATTCCTCCAGCCATTCCTCCCTGATTGCCGTGACCAGCGAGAGCATCACCTCGACCGTGCCCTTGCCTTTGCCTGTCTCCTGGATGTCCGCCGCTACCAGCAGCGCGTGCTCGCGTGGCACGATGGAGCCGGGATGGACGCTGCCGCGCCGACCGCCGGATAGGCTGCAGCGGTCGCCGCCGGTACGGACTGCCAGATGATCGGGAAAGGCCGTAAGCACGGCCTTGTAGACCGCTTCCATCGCCGGCTGCTTCTCGTAGCCGTCCAGCCCCTGGCCTTCGGCGATCTGCAAAAGCTGTTCCTGCAGCTCACCGGCTGTACGCGCGGCCTGCACATGCACTCCGATCTCATCGCCTGCCTCGCGCAGGAACCGCCGCTCGGCCACGTAATGCCAGGCGGCCAGCAGCAGCGCCAGATCCGAGACCGGGGCATCACCGACCAGTCCCAGGCGGCGGGCGCGTACCCGTTCGTCCACCGCCGTCAGCAGGATGTTCTGCTCCTGCAGCAGGGCGGCAATCAGGCAGAGCGTCGGGATGCATTCCTGGCCCTCGCCGGCGATCAGCATCCGGGAAATGCGCGGATGCAGCGGGAAGGCGGACATGCGCCGTCCATGCGCGGTGAGCTGGCCGCGCGTGTCCAGCGCGCCCAGAACGGTCAGCAGTTCCTGCGCGGTTTGCAGGGCCTGCGGGGGAGGGGGGGTGATCCAGGGGAAGGCGGCGAGATCATCGATGCCCGTCAGTTTGAGCTGCAGCATGGTTTCGGCCAGATCCACCCGCAGCAGCTCGGGCGTCTCGTGCGCCGGCCGTTTGGCATGGTCCCGCTCTGTCCATAGCCGCATGGCGATGCCAGGGGCGGTGCGGCCGGCGCGTCCGGCCCGTTGTGCAGCGGAGGCCTGGCTCGTCTTGCCTGTAAGCAGCGTGTTGATACCGCGCCGCGGATCGAACCCAGCCCGCCGGACCAGTCCGCTATCGATCACGGCGGTCACGCCTTCGATTGTCAGCGAGGTCTCGGCGATATTGGTGGCGACAATGATCCGCCGCTGGGTGGCGGGGGAGGCTGCCTGATCCTGTTGTGCCGGTGAAAGCTGGCCATGTAGCGGCAGCAGAAGCCGGTCTTTGGCGACTGGGATGCGTTGCAGTTCGCGCAGGGTGCGGTTGATCTCGTAGACGCCCGGCATGAAGACCAGGACATCGCCATCCGGTGCGTCGCGCAGCACCTCCGGCAGCACCTCGGCGGCCAGCTCCCAGGGCGGGGCCTTCTCGCGTTTGGCGTTCGGCGGCAGGTGGCGGATGCTGACCGGGAACGTTCGGCCCTCTGCTCGGACGACTGCGGCTTCGGGCAGATAGGCCCCGAGTTCGGCGGTGTCGAGCGTGGCCGACATCACCACCAGCTTCAGATCCGGACGGTCACGCGCGATCAGGCGCTTGGCCAGTCCCAGCATCAGGTCGCCGTAAAGGTGGCGCTCGTGGAATTCGTCGAAGATCAGGATCGCGGTATCCCGCAGCAGCGGATCATGGTGCAGGCGGCGCAGGGTGATCCCGTCGGTTTCAAAGCGGATGCGGGTACGCGGTCCGGTGCGGTTATCGAAGCGCACCTGGTAGCCGACCTCGTCGCCGACCTTGCAGCCCCGCTCGGCGGCGACGCGCCGTGCGAGCATGCGCGCCGCCAGGCGACGCGGCTGGAGCACGGTGATCACGCCGTTGCCAGCCAAGCCTGCATCCAGCAGCATTTGCGGGATCTGCGTCGACTTACCCGACCCGGTGGGTGCCTCGACAATCACGCAGGCATGCGAGCGCACGGCATCCACGATATCGCTTCGGATTTGTTCGATGGGAAGTGTATTCATAGCGGATTAGAAATGGTGCCTCGAAAACACCCTGCCGGAACCGTAATTATTCAACATGGTGGGCTCCTCTTTTTAGCAGGCGTGCTCTATTCCTTCCCAGCCCGTTCCTGATTCAGAGCAAGCAGCCGTTCCAGAATCTCACTGTCGGAAAGGTCGGCGGGCCAGCCATAGGCGGCTGCAACGGCGGCATCAAGCCGGGCGTGACAGTTCGCCAGCCATGCGGGGCGGGTGTTGTAGAGTTTCGTCAACGTGCGTTTCTTACGGTCGGCCGCGCTCATGCCCTCGGGATTCAGCCAGCGGTCGCGCTTTTCCACCAGATCACGCGCCGCCTCGGAAACGGCTGGGAGCGCGGGCGTCCCGCCCGCGTCGTCGTGTCCTGGGAGCGCGGGCGTCCCGCCCGC
>CAZSRU010000025.1:0-1576 GCA_964609395.1 uncultured Victivallales bacterium | reverse complement strand
GCGCGGGCGTCCCGCCCGCGTCGTCGTGTCCTGGGAGCGCGGGCGTCCCGCCCGCATTGTCGTGTTCGTGGTTGGTTAGCGCGGGCGGGACGCCCGCGCTCCCAGGAATACTCGCACTTCCGAAAAGCCACGCGCCGGGCTCCTTGACCAGCCCCGCCTTGACGGGGTTCTCCTCGATATATCGCCTGGCTCTGGCATAATGCTCCGCATCGCGGATGTACCGGTCGTAGTAGTCTTCCTGCCAGAACTGTCCCTCGCTATCCAGGAGACGATTGCATGCCTTGGCGGTGAACGATTTCCAAGTGTGCATGATTTCATCGAGACGAAAGCCGGGGACGGTTTCAATCATGGCGTGAACATGGTTCGGCATCACGACCCACGCCACGAGACGATAGCGCTCGCCATCGAAATGAAGCAAGGCATCCTGGACAATCTTTGCAATACGGGGGTCGCGCAGATGGCAGGCTCCATATCCACTGTCCAGCGATTCCTCGATTTCCCTGCGCAACTCCGGGTCGTCCTGCTTTCCGTATGCTAGTCGCAGGCGTTCCCGCAATGGCGGCGGAAGCGAATCCGCAAGGCGGAATGTAATGGTCTGGACAAGACCGGGATGATCGAAATGGGGTAGGTAGCCGCGGCGGTGCCATTCACGCGGAGGCTTCGCGAGCGCGGGCGTCTCGCCTGGGAGCGCGACCGTCTCGCCTGGGAGCGCGGGCGTCTCGCCTGGGAGCGCGGGCGTCTCGCCCGCCCTTGTAAAAGAAGTCGCGACCGTCTCGCTTTCATACGTCAATGGCGGGCGGGACGCCCGCGCTCCCAGGGAGGTCTTCTTCCCCTTTGCCAGCAGGCTTTCGATAATGGCCTTTGTCTCTTCCCGGCTGAAGACCTTGTCCGGCAGCAGTCCGGCATCTTCCGCGAAAAGGCAGAACACGATCCGGTCAAGGAAATGCGCCACCGCCGTCGGATCGTTCCCCCGCTTGCGGAGAATATCGGCGATCTCCGCAATCTGCTTTGCCGCGTCCTGGGTGACGGCCGTACTGGTCCGGCCGGGGCGCAGCGCCTCCGGGTTGTGGAACACCGCACGCATGATCTCAATGTTGCGCGGCTCCCCGATCGCTTCCAGGGCAATCTCATGGACGGCGGACACGGTGCCGGTGAAGTTCGTCCGCACGATGATCCGGTCCATATCGCAGAGAACCAGTAGGGGCGGGCTCTCGAGCGCGTCCCGGTAGCGCAAGAGCTGATCGTAGGCCGCCGAAAGGTCCTTGTGCTTCCCCTTGTACTCCCACCCGAAGAACCCCTTTTTCCAGACATCGGCAAAGCCCTCGCCGCCGCCATGCTTGGCCGCGCCCTTCTCGAAACAGAATTTTTCGCCGGTCGGGTCAGCCGCGGCGGGCGTGGGGTGCTCGAAGATGTTGCAGAGGTCCAGGAAGTGTTCCTGAGACGCCGAACGCTCCTTCAGGTCAACCCGCCGCCATTTGGCAATGAAATCAAGAATTGTCATAATCTTGGAAACGTACCCCATTTCAGGCGGCAGGGCAATCCCGCAGAAAAAAGAATGCAGGAACCGCACCACGGA
>CAZSRU010000024.1:0-38289 GCA_964609395.1 uncultured Victivallales bacterium | reverse complement strand
CTCGCCGTGCCCGGCTTCAAGCGGGCACGGCGAGGGGTTTTGCAAGAGCCTCTAAGGGATCACCCGCTGCTTGCAAGTGCGGTGCAAAGCTGAAACCCGAGGCGAAGTTTTGCAGCAGTTGCGGCGAAAAGATCAAGTGATGGATGGCGTTCATGGTTCTTGCATATTTGATAAAACCGTTGGAGATCGGCCGGCTGACGGCTTATGTCTTCAGGGCCGATATTGCCGTCGGCAGCCGGCTAGGACGCGAGAAATACCCGCATCAACCCATGAGTCTGCTCAAAACACCGCCGGACTTCGTGCGGTTGACACCGCTGGACCGCAAGATCCTGATGGCGATGGTTATGAACTCCGGTCACATGGCTGACTCCTGCGTGTTCTCGGGCACAGCCGCCTTTGCGGTGGTCGAGAACATGATCGAGACGCATCGCTGTTATCTCTGGCCGGGTGGATCGCTGCCGCTGGCGCGCAAGGGGGTACGGTCGGCCTCTCCGGTTTGGCTGGCATCCGGTGCGGATGGCCTTTTCAAGCCGTCATTTGATGTGGCTGAGGGCGAGACCGTGCTGCCCACCGCGCCGCCGCTGGTGATCGGGCGCGAGGGTGCGATCTGCCAGTCATTGAAAACCGGGTTCCCGGATGAGCTGGCCCTGCGATGGCAGCGGAGCGCGCCGCTGGATCACGCGAAGGCAATCGCGTTTGTCGAGCGGCTGGCAAGCGATTTCCCCGCCGTTCGAATACCGGCCCCGCCGGGAATCGAGGAGACGGTCGTTGGGAATGCCATTCCAATTCCGGTATTAACGATGTCTCGGGAAGCAGGAGGCAAGGCCGGCGAAGCGTCCCTGCTGTTGCGGTTGACATTCCGTTACGGAGGCCGCGAGATCGAGCATACCGCTGTCGGTGATGAGATCCGTTACATGGATGGTAACCGCATGATGGTCATGACCCGCGCTGCTGCTGAGGAATCGGCAGCGGTGGCGCGCCTGACGGCGTTCGGCTTGACCCCGTTCAAGTCGCGTTCCATGGATATGTTCGGGCGTCAAACCGAGCAGGGGGCGCTGACGCTCACCGCCGGTGGGGCGCCTACCTGGTCGGATGTGGTCAGCGCCCTGATCCCGGACCTGCAGGCTGCAGGCTGGGAGATCCGGCATGCTGACGGCTGCCGGCTGGTGGCGGTGACGGATGAAGACTGGTATTCCGATTTCTCGGAGGCGTCACGGGGCTGGCTGGCCTTTGAATCCGGTATCCGCGTAGGCGATAAACGCGTCAACCTGCTGCCGTTTATCCACCGTTTCCTGCGCGACCACCGGGATTGGACGGAGGCGCAGATAACCGCCGCCTTCAATGTGCCGGAGATCCCCGTGGTGGCGGAGGATTGCATTGTCCTTGTGCCCGGTTCGCGCTTGCTGGCCATGGTGCGGCAGTTGTTCGAGCTTTACAGTGACGACGCACTCGACCGCGAGTCACGCTTGCGTGTGGATGAATGGCGGGCCGTCGAGATTTCGCGGCAAGCCCCCGGTGTGACCTGGGAACCGCCGCCCGCGCTGGCGGAGCTTGTGCGGTCGCTGGACCAGGATCTCACGATCGTGCCCCAACCGGCCCCGCCGGGAATGGCCGCCGTGCTGCGCACCTACCAGGAATATGGTGTCGGCTGGCTGCGGTTCCTGGATGACCACCGGCTAGGCGGTATCCTGGCGGACGACATGGGGCTGGGCAAGACCATACAGGTGATAGCGCTGCTGCAGGTGGCCAGGAACGAAGGGAGGCTGGATCTGCCGGCATTGGTGGTGGCTCCCGTCAGTGTGCTGCCCAATTGGGGCAACGAGCTGAAACGGTTTGCGCCGGGGCTGAAGGTGGCGCTGCTGCACGGCGGAGAGCGGCACCGGCACTGGGAGGACCTTTCCGGCAACGATGTGGTGCTGACCAGCTATGCGCTGCTGCGACTGGATATCCGGATGTTCGCCTCGCATCCCTTCTCGTTTGTGATCCTCGACGAGGCTCAAGCCATCAAGAATCCAAAGGCACAGGTCGCCAGGGCCGCCTGCCTGGTGAACGGACGCACGCGCCTTTGCCTGACCGGCACGCCGGTCGAGAACCATCTGGGCGATCTCTGGTCGCTGATGCACTTCGCGTTGCCGGGCGTACTCGGGCAGCAGGAACGGTTCGAGCAGTGCTTCCGCCGTCCGATCGAGCGCGACCAGCACCCCGTTATGCTCAGCCAGCTTCAGCGACGCGTGACTCCCCTGATCCTGCGGCGCACGAAAAACGCGGTGGCGGCGGATCTGCCGGCCAAGACGGAAATCATACAGACCATCCCGCTCAGCGATGTCCAGCACGATCTTTACCAGGCCGTGCGGCTGGCAATGACCGAGCGGATCCGGCAGGAAATGGAGACCAAGGGGCTTGAACGTTCCCGCATCATCGTGCTCGCCGCCCTGCTCAAGCTACGCCAGACCTGCTGTGACCCGCGACTGAGCGACAAGCGGCGCAAGTACAACATACCCGAAGACTCGGGGAAACTGGCCTGGCTGGCGGACGTCTTGCCGGAGATGGTGGAGGAGGGTCGGCGCATCCTCCTGTTCTCGCAGTTCACCTCTATGCTCGACCTGATCCGGCTGCAGTTGCAGGAAATGAGTATCCCGTTTGTTGAAATCCGCGGGTCAACCAAAGACCGCGGAACGCCGGTGCGGCAGTTCCAGGAAGGGCAGGTGCCGGTATTCCTGCTTAGTTTGAAAGCGGGTGGCACCGGGCTGAATCTCACGGCGGCCGATACCGTGATCCACTATGATCCTTGGTGGAATCCGGCGGTGGAGGCGCAGGCAACCGACCGGGCGCATCGAATCGGGCAGGACAAGCCGGTCTTTGTCTACAAGCTGGTGACGGAAAAGACAGTGGAGGAGCGAATCCTCGAACTACAGAAATCCAAGCGGTCGCTGTCCGATCTGATCAGCACGACCGGTGGTGATTCCCTGGCCTTCACCAAAGAGATCCTGGACGCCCTGCTTGCCCCTGTCTAGGGTATCGGATTGGATGCAAACGGATTCGCGTCGCAGCTTCTACCTCATCAAATCGTCCCGTAATCCTCCGAAACCGCAGACCTCCCCCTCACATCCCCGCCGACAAGGCCAACGTCACAAACGTGGTCCGCAGCCATCTTGGCGGACATTGTCTGATCTGGAAATGTGGTTGCTTATGGTTGTCTAACTCGGGTGACCGCAGTATGTATTTTAACAGACAATTAAATCCTTGCAGTGACATCATGACAAACAAAAAGGCCGTATTTCCTAGGAAATACAGCCTTTTGTTGGCTTTTTGAATGGTGGGCCCAGCAGGGCTCGAACCTGCGACCAAGAGATTATGAGTCTCCTGCTCTGACCAACTGAGCTATGGGCCCGTTGCGCCGGGGTGTTTACACCCCGAGCTGGTAGCGCGTGAAGCGCTTGATCGTGAAGGTCTCGCCCAACGGCTTGGCAACGGCTTCCAGCAGTTCGGTGATGGACTGCTTGGGTTCCTTGACGAAGCCCTGGTTGACCAGGCAGCACTCGCCATAGAACTTGCTCATCTTGCCATCGACGATTTTCTCGATCATGTTGGCGGGTTTGCCTTCCACCTGCTTGGCGTAGATCTCGCGTTCCGCCGCGCTGACGTCAGCCGGGATCTCGGCAGACGTCAGGTAGGCCGGGCTGGCGGCGGCGATGTGCAGCGTCAGGTCCTTGACCATGTCGTTGAAGCTGGCATCCTTCTCGGTTGCCGGTTTGGTGCAGGAAACTTCCACGAGCACGCCGACCTTGCCGCCCATGTGGATGTAGGAGGCCACTTTGCCGGTGCCGGCAAGCGTGTAGCGCAGGTTGCGGCGGATCTTGAGATTCTCGCCGGTGGCGGCGATCTTCTCCATCAGCAGGTCATTGAGCAGTTCCGAAAGGGGCTTGTCGGTCTCGATCGACTTTTTTGCCACGTTGCTGACGAAGGCCTTGAAGTCGTCGTTACGGGCGACGAAGTCGGTCTCGCAGTTGACTTCGACCATGCCGATGGTCTTGCCGTCGGCGGACTCGCAGGCGGCGATGATACCCTGGTTGGCGGCCTTCTCGGCACGTTTGGCGGCCACGGCGACGCCGCGCTCGCGCAGCTTTGTGACGGCTTCTTCCATGTTGCCGTTGCACTCGACGAGGGCCTTCTTGCATTCCATCATGCTGACGCCGGTGGCGTCCCGCAGTTCTTTTACCAGTGTGGCGGTGATTTCCATTTTGACTGTTCCTTATGTGGTTAATGTGATGTGGTGGACGGCCCACCGTGATCACGGTTGTGGTTATAGTAAAACGCCGCCGGAACGGACTGGGTTGAACCAGCCGTCCCGGAATTGGCGCGGGATCATGCTACTCGGCGGAGGTTTCCGCCACGGTTTCGACGGCTTCCACTGCCGGTTCCGCAGCCGGTGTCTCCGCAGCAGGGGCCTCCCCGGCGGGGGCTGCTTCGGCGGCCTTGGCCGCGGCCTCAGCCTTGGCGGCTTTCTTGGCCTTGGCGGTTTCGACGGCCATGGCGTCGGCTTCCGTCTTGGCCTTGGCCTTGGCTTCGGCGATCGCCTTGGTTTCAGCCGCCTTCTTCTTCTTGGCTTCCTCGGCGGCCTTGGCGCGTTCAGCGGCAATGCGTTTTTCCTCTTCGGCCTTCACGCGGGCCTCCTCGATGGCGATCTGCCTGTATTTGGCGTAGCCGCTGCCGAAGGCACCGACCACTTCCTTCGTCACCAGTTGGATGGCGCGGATGGCGTCGTCATTGCCGGGGATCGGGTAGTCGATCGTATCCGGGTCGCAGTTGGTGTCGACCATGGCGATGATTGGAATGCCCAGGCGGTTGGCTTCCTTGATGGCGATGGCCTCGCGGTTGATATCCACAACAAACATCACGGAAGGCCGTTTGCGCATCTCGGCGATACCGCTGAGGTTGCGGCGCAGTTTCGCGAGTTCGGCACGGGCGCGGGCGGCTTCCTTCTTGTGCATGGCGTCGATACCGCCGTTTTTGTCGGCCAGCTCCAGTTCCTTGAGGCGGACAATGCGGGCTCGGATGGTTTCGGCATTGGTGAGCATGCCGCCCATCCAGCGGTGCGAGACAAAAGGCTGGCCGTTGGCGGTAGCGACATCGCTGACGATCTTCTGGGCCTGCTTCTTGGTGCCGACGATGAGCATCGTGCCGCCAGCCTCGCCGATCCCGCGGGCGAATTTGGCCGATTCCTGGAGCATGAACATGCTCTTGTTAAGGTCGATGATATGGATGCCGTTGCGCTTGTCGAAGATGAAGGGCTTCATCTTCGGGTTCCAGCGCTTGGTCTGGTGGCCGAAGTGCAGGCCCGCGTCAAGCAGGTCGCGAATGGTCACAGGGGCGTCGGCAATGATCTCGTTCTCCACAGTTTTTCTCCTCGCATTACGGCGGTTTTCCGCCTTTTTTATAATGAATCCGCTTTGGCGTCCTCCTGCGGGAAGGGCGCACTCGCTTCTCCGGATCAACACCTGCCGATCTGGAATTGAGCGGGGACAATAAGCGTAAATGCCTTCACGTGCAAGTTTTATCTTGGGTAAAACAGAAATTTAGAAAGTCTTCATGCTAATGGCGGCATTGCGCTGGAGGCGTTCGAGTCCGCTGCGCTGGACGGCGGTGCCGCGGAAGCGGGCGGTAAACGTATCGGGGGACATGGCGACGAGCGCGGCGGCGTCGGGCAAGGGGGCGGTCGGTTCCGCCAGTTCGGGCATGATCGCGGCGGTGGCGGTCCGGTTCCAGGGGCAAACGGCGGTGCAGATGTCGCAGCCGAACAGGGCCTGGCCCATGGCAGCCTGGTATTCGGGGGCGATCTCGCCGCGATGTTCGATGGTCAGGTACGAGAGGCAGCGGCGGGCGTCGATCTGCGCATCCGGGCGTATAGCGCCCGATGGGCAGCTTTCGACGCAGAGGCGGCAGTCGCCGCACAGGTCCGGGACGGAGGGGGAGGGGCGGAGGACGATATCTGTCAGCAGGAACCCGAGCACGGTGCAGGTACCCGCGACGGGGGATACGAGCTGCCCCTGCCGCCCCTGCCAGCCGAGTCCGGCGCGCCGGGCCCATTCGCGTTCGGGCAGCGGGGCGGAGTCGACGCAGATGCGCGTCGTCCGGGCGGGAGTGAGTTGTTTTACGAAATCCGCCAGTTGGCGCAGCTTGTCGCGCAGCACGTCGTGGTAATCACGGGTGCGCGCGGTCATGCAGAAACCACCGGCGGCGGGGGCGGGGTTGACCGGGTAGCGGGCGGCTACGGCGATGATGCCGCGGACATCCGGCGCGATGGAGGCGGGGTGGCGGCGCAGGGGGGCGTGGCGGTGCAGGTAGTCCATACCGGCGGCATCACCGCGCGCCAGCCATTGCGCGAAGGCGTCGCTGCCGATGGCGTCGCCGGACTCGGCAAAGCCGGTGGCGGCGAAGCCCAGGCGGCAGGCTTCCGCTGCGATATCGTGTTCAGGCGTGGTGGCGGGCATACAGGTCCATGATGCGCCGGACGACCGCCTCGCTGGTTAGCGGGTCGGTGTCGATCTTTTCCGGGATGGCGTTGTAGAGGTGCTGGCGGGCAGCGAGCAGGGTGCGGATCTTCTCGCTCTTGTCGCCCGCGCTCAGCAGGGGGCGTCCGGTGTCGTGCCGCAGGCGTTCGAGGATGACCGCGGGGGAGGCGGTGAGGGCGACGAGCAAGCCGCTGGCGCCGAGGTCGCGGGTGTTGTCGGGGTTTAGCACGACCCCGCCGCCTGTGGCGATCACCAGTCCGCGGCGGGCGGACAGGTCGACGACGACCTGCCGTTCCAGGGCGCGGAAGGCGGGCTCGCCGTCGTCGGCGAAGATCGCCGGAATGGATTTTCCGGCGCGCTCGACGATGCAGTCGTCCATGTCGGTGAACGTGAGGCCCAGCCGTGCGGCGAGCCGCTTGCCGACGGTGGTCTTTCCCGTTCCCATGAAGCCGATGAGCACGATATTGGTCTTGGTAGTCATGAATAAGTTCCTGTGTCTGTTGTTCGGGTAATGTAATGACATCGGTAGGGGATGGCAAGATCTCGGTTCGCGTTGCACCCTTTTTGTTTGTTTCCTCTTTGAAATTTCAGAATCCTTGACGAGACGGGCGTTTATATGCTACTCACCGCACCTTGAATTTAAGGAAGGTGAGTAGCAGTGACAGAACGGGATGCATATATCGCCCTGAACATGATGGACCGGATCGGACCGGTCGGGGTACGCTCGCTGGTTGAGGTGCTGGGCTCGGCCACGGCAATCTTCTCGGCCTCGGCGGCGGAGCTGCAGCAGGCCGTCGGGATCGGCCCCCAGGTGGCGGATCATATCCTGCGGCAGCGCGGTATGCTGGACATCGACGGGGAGATGCGCCGGGCAGAGGAAACCGGCACACGCGTGATCACGCCACTCGACGACGAATATCCGCCTGCCCTGAAGACAATCCATGACCCGCCGCTGGCGCTTTACGTGCGCGGGCAGATCCGCCCCACGGACCGGCACGGTATCGCCGTGGTAGGGACGCGCAACCCGACCCATTACGGCATGGACTGCGCCCGCAAGCTGTCCTACCAGCTCGCGAAGTCCGGGATCTGCGTACTCAGCGGGCTGGCCATGGGTGTCGATGCCGCCGCGCATGAGGGGGCGCTGCGGGCGGAGGGACGGACCCTCGCGGTTATCGGCAGCGGTCTTGACAACCTCTATCCGCCCGAGAATGCGGATCTGGCGGCACGGATTACCGAACACGGAGCCCTGATCAGCGAGTTTCCTTTCGCACGCAAGCCCGACAAGACCACCTTCCCTATGCGTAACCGCATTGTCAGCGGTATGTCCATGGGGGTGCTGGTGATCGAGGCGGGCCTGCGCAGCGGGGCCATGATCACCGCGAACCAGGCCATGCAGCAGGGGCGCAGCGTGTTCGCGGTGCCGGGGCGCATCGACTCCTATGCCTCGGTCGGTCCCAATGCCCTGCTCAAGGACGGGGCGGGGCTGGTGACCGAGGCGCGCGATATCCTGGAACATTTCGAGATGCTCTTTCCCGCGAATACCGGCAGCGAGGCCAGTAAGGCGTCGCCGCCTTGCCTGCCGGATTTGAACGCGGATGAGCAGAAAGTGGTCACGCTGCTGGCCGGTGGTGAGATGGGGGTGGATATGCTGATCCGCGAAACCGGGGTCCGACCGGCGGTGATGGCATCGCTGCTGGTCGGCCTGGAACTGCGACGAATTATAAAAATGCTGCCGGGACGCAGCGTAACGTTGATACGGTAACGAGAGAGAACAGGATTATGGGAAAGAAACTAGTGATCGTGGAATCGCCCGCCAAGGCGAAAACCATCAATAAGATGCTGGGCAAGGACTATGTGGTCAAATCCTCGATGGGTCATATCCGGGACCTGCCGGTGAAGGTCCTCGGGGTGGACGTCAAGAAACAGTTCAAGATGACCTACGAGATCGTCACGACCCGCAAGAAGGTCGTGGATGAACTCAAGGCCGCCTCCAAGGAGTGCGACGCCTTCTACCTGGCCCCCGACCCCGACCGCGAGGGTGAGGCGATCGCCTGGCACCTGAAGGAGATCCTGTCCGGCGTGAAAGGTAACGAGGGCAAGCCGTTCTACCGCATCACCTACAACGAGATCACGCCGCGCGCGGTCAAGGCCGCCTTCGAGCATCCGGGCGAGATCAACATGCCGCGGGTCGATGCGCAGCAGGCCCGCCGGGTGGTGGACCGGATCGTGGGCTACAAGGTCAGTCCGCTGCTCTGGAAACGCGTGCAGCGCGGCCTCAGCGCCGGCCGCGTGCAGTCGGTCGCCCTGCGGCTGGTGTGCGAGCGCGAGCAGGAGATCAACGCCTTCGTTCCCGAGGCCTACTGGGTGTTCGGCGCGAATGTGCGCAAGCTGGTTGTTCCGATGGACCCCTTCGCGATCAAGCTGGCGAAGATCGACGGGGAGAAGGCGGCGGTGCATAGCGCGGATGATGCCGCCCGCGTCAAGCGCGAGCTGGATGGCAGCAAGATGACCGTGGCCGCGATCCGCACACGCATGGTGACTCGCAAGGCCTATCCCCCTTTCATCACCAGTACGTTGCAGCAGGCCGCTTCGACCTTCTGCGGTTTCTCGCCGAACCGGACGATGAGTCTGGCCCAGAAACTCTACGAGGGCGTCAATCTCGGCGGCAGCCCGACCGGTCTGATCACCTATATGCGTACCGATTCGGTAAACCTTTCACAGGATGCGGTCGCCGCCTGTCTCGAGTTCATTGAGAAGACCTACGGGCCCGACTATATCCCGGAAAAGCCCAACGTGTACCGCAGCCGCGGCGGGGCGCAGGAGGCCCACGAGGCCATCCGTCCGACAGACGTCAATGTCACGCCCGACCAGCTCAAGGGCGTACTGGATGAACCCTCGCTCAAGCTCTACCGGCTGATCTGGGAACGTTTTGTCGCCTGCCAGATGCCGCCCGCCCGCATCGAGCAGCGCACGGTCGAGGTGGACGCGATTCCCGCGGCAGCGGAAGGGGCGCGTCAATACCTGTTCACGGCCACGGCGTCGGAAGTGAAGTTCGACGGCCATCGCCGCGTCACCGGCGAGAAGGACAAGAAGGCCGATGACAGCGACCAGGTGGACGCGTTGCCGGTGGTTGCCGAGGGCGAGCCTCTGGTGCTGCTGGAACTGCTCAGCGAGCAGAAGGAGACTCAGCCGCCCTCGCGTTTCAGCGAGGCCTCGCTGGTCAAGGCGCTGGAAGCCAACGGCGTCGGGCGTCCGAGCACCTATGCGCAGATCCTGACCACACTGCAGACTCGCAGCTATTGCGAGTTGAAGAACCGCACGCTGTTCCCGTCCGAGCTGGGGATGAAGACCAGCGCGTTGCTGACGGAGGTGCTGGGGCAACTCTTCGATGTGGCATTCACGGCGGACATGGAGGCCAAGCTCGACACGATAGAGGACGGCAATGTCGACTGGATCGCGATGCTGGACCGCTTCTACACGCAGTTCTCCGGCTGGATGGATGCCGCCAAGGAACCGCCCGCCGACACCTCGCACGTCAACGCCCTGCTCGATGCCCTCAAGGAAGTCAAGGGTTGGTCGCCGGCGGTCACGCGCGGCAAGCGTACCTACAGCGACGAGGCCTTTGTGGCCTCCATTGCCGAACAGCTTGCCGAGGACAAAAAGCCGATTTCATCGCGTCAGCTCGAGGTTCTGGCGAAAATGGCCGCGCGCTACCGCGAGGAGTCCCCGGCCCTGATCGATGCCCTCAAACAGTGCGGCCAGGAGGCCCTGCTGGATGAGCCTCCGCCGCAGCCCCCGCGCGAAAGCTCGATTGCCAAGCTCGAGATCCTCAAGGGGATCGAGCTGGATGCTTCGGCCCGCAAGTTCAGCGACTCGCTGCGCGAGCAGGTCGAGCGGGGACGCCGACTGACCCCCGCGCAGCTTGGCGCCCTCGACCGGATGGTCGTTTCCAATGCCGTGCAGATCGAGGGCTTCGATGGGCTCAAGACGGAACTCGAACTTGAGGGACATGCCGCGCCGAAGGATGACCCTGAGAGCGGGGAGGTGCTGAACCTGATGTCGCATGTGCAGGAATGGAGCGAGCCGGTCAAGCGCGGCAAGCGTGAATTCAACGACAAGACCTTTTACGAATCGCTCAACGCCCAGTACGAGCAGCGCAAATACCTGTCCGACCGCCAGCAGGCCGCCCTCAAGCGCATGGTCCACCGCTACCGCGAGCAGATCCCCGGCTACGCCGGAGCCGAAGCCCGCCTAGGCCTCAAACCCAAGCCCCGGAAGGGCAAAGAAGAAATTTAGAAAGTCGAAAGTCGAAACACACTTGAAGCGCACGTCTCCGTTCCTGGGACGGGTTCAACCCCGTCCGCAGCGTTGTAATCCGCCCTCCGACCTCCGCCCTCCTCCACCCGCTACCCTGTCCACAGAACGGCCACACATCCCTCCCGCAAAACAAGCCCGGATAATGTAATGTTAGGCTGGAAGAACAACAAACGATTGACACCGTGTGCGGTATAGGTATTATACCTTTATATGACCTTTGAATTTGATACCAACAAAAGCAAGGCAAATAAACAAAAGCATGGGATCGATTTCGATGAAGCCCAAGCTATGTGGGGCGACCCAAACAGGATTGTCTTTATAGCGCGATTTCATAATGAGGAACGGAATGGCATTGTTGCCCGTCTTGGCGACAAGTTGTGGTGCGCAATATGCACGCATCGGGGAGAAAATATCCGAATCATTTCAGTGAGGAGGGCACGAGAGTATGAAAAAGACCTCTACCATAACAGCTGAAGAGTTTGATGAACGATTTGATCGCGGAGACGACATCTCAGTCTTCGTTGATAAATCAACCATAATGAGGCCTGGCATCGAGGCCCGACGCGTTAATGTGGATTTCCCTGAATGGATTATCAGGAATCTGGACGTTGAATCAAAAATGATCGGGGTAAGCAGGCAATCGCTCATTAAAGTATGGGTTTCTGAACGACTCCAGCAAGAGCGAAAAGCCAGAGCCTGATAGGAATGCTTGGCGGCTTTTTTTAACGGATGGGCATTGCACCGCAGTTCCCGTGCATCGCGGCGAAACAATCGAAAGCTAAACGAAGTGTATGCCACCGTGGATTCTACTCTCGACCTCGTTTTGGCGCGGCTGCAATAATGGAGGGACCGGTTCCACCCGGTCCGCGCCCCGGGAGGGACGGGTTCAACCCCGTCCGCAGCGTTGTAAGTCCGCCCTCTGCCCTCCGTCCTCCGTCCCCCGTCCCCCCCTCCACCCGATACCCCGTCCACAGAACGGCCACACATTCCTCCCGCAAAAACATCCCGTGCAAAAACAACGTGCAAAATCACTTGCGCAACATTCCCTCCTGCGATACCGTTCACATAACAGATGCCGCCGTAAATTGTTCTTTGCCGCATATCATCCCCCGGTTTTTCCTGATATGCGTCAGTAGTTCCCGATAAATCCTAAAGAATCAGCAAAACCGCTGACGCAAGCCAAGCGAGTACCCTCGCTATTCTTGACGTATAGATGTTTCCTCTTTAAAGAAAAAGTCGCATTCATGGTTGCATGTGTGCTATTGTGTTCTTGCAGTGGACAATCACTGCCATTGATCACAAGGAGAATTATCATGTCGCAAACGGTAACACTCAGGCTTGAGGAAAGCGTCTATCAGAAGTTCAAGGGCTTGGCGATGCACGACAACCGCCCTCTCTCAAACTATATTCAAACGGCTGCGCTTCGCTTTGTTGAAGAACATGAGGTCGTTGATCAATTCGAAATGGCTGAAATCAAGGATAACGCGACATTGAACCGCAGCCTCAAGAGTGGATTGCGCGATGCCAAGGCGAAACGAGGACGCTTTGTCTGAATTCAGGATCTTTGAGACAGAAGAATTTCAGAAGCGTCTCAAGAATCTGTCGTCCCACGACGCCGCATTCTTAAGGCGCAAGCTTGATTCATTTGTCTATCCCCAACTCAAGGGGGAGCCCTTCTGGGGCAACAATATCAAGAAGCTTCAGGGGTACACCCCTGAAACGTGGCGCTACAGAATTGGAAAGTTCCGAGTCTTCTATATCGTGGAACAAGATGAGCAGATCCTCTATATCCTCACTGTTGACGACAGAAAAGATGTCTACAGATAGACGACGAGAAAAACATCGTAGGAGGAATGGACACGGACGCTGATTCATTACTTGTTTCCGATCCGGCGGTGGCCGGGTTCGTGCGGTATCTGGAGGTGGAGCGCAATGCCTCTCCGCATACCGTGGCGGGCTACCTACAGGATCTGCGGCAGTTCGCTGCATTTGTGTGGGAGGATGCCACCCCGCCGCATGACTGGACCACAGTTGACCGATTCCATGCCCGCCGCTTCCTGATGGTTTTCCAGAAGAGCGGCAGCGCGCCGACGACCACCGGTCGCAAGCTGGCCAGCCTGCGCTCGTTCTTCCGGCACCTCCAGCGCGAGGATCGCGTCACGGCGAATCCCTTCACCGGTCTGCATGGCCCGAAACAGCCGCGTCAACTGCCGGATGTGCTTTCGGTCGAGGAAATCGACCGACTGCTGGCCGCCCCGATGCGGATCTACGAGCGCGAAATCAAAACGGGCGGGAAGCCTGATGGGCGAAGTGGCGGGGAGGCGCTGCAGCGGTATTTCGCCCTGCGCGACCGGGCGCTGCTGGAGGTGCTTTACAGTACCGGTGCGCGTGTAAGCGAGGCGGCGGGGATGACCCTGAAGGCGCTGGATCTGCTTTCTGGCGTGGTGGTGGTTCGCGGCAAGGGCAAGAAGGAACGCCTCTGCCCGCTGGGTAATCCGGCCTCGCGGGCACTGCGCGAGGCCCTGCAGGCGGCGGAGGCGATCTGGCTGTCCGCTGGCAAAGTGGCGGTTCCGTTGTTCCGTAACAAGCGCGGCGAACCCCTGACGACGCGATCAATCGAACGTATGATGAAGACGATGCTGCCGGAGGCGGGGCTGAGCGCCGAGTTCTCTCCCCATGCACTGCGGCACTCCTTTGCCACCCACCTGCTTGATGCCGGAGCCGACCTGCGGTGTGTACAGGAGCTGCTGGGGCACGCCAGTCTCTCCACCACGCAGATCTATACCCATGTCAGCATTGAACGGCTAAAAAAGGTCTACCAGGACGCGCACCCGCGGGCTTGATCATGTCTGCGCTCGTTTTTTCCGTTTTTTCGCTTGTCACTTGCACGACAACCGCGTAGTCTCCAGTAAAACAACGGCGGGCAGGTGTTCGGCGGCGAGGTCTCTTATGAAAAGTCCACATAGCAGCATCATTAAGAATGGCAAGGTGTTCTCAGGAACCATGAGGATTGATCTGATCCCTGATGTTCCGGTCCGTCCGTCACGTGTGAAACGACCGATTGTGATCAAGCATGGGCCGCATACTCCCGCCCCCGGTATCGCTAGGGTCCGCTTCAAACGGCCCGGTGAAAAGCCTGAATCGGAGCGTTTCGATGAGTTGCTGCAATCGATCTACGACGCCGTTCTGATCACGGACGCCGACGGGGTCATCAGGAATGTCAACGGTCGCTCCCTGCAATTCTTCCAGCGGACCTTCGAGGAACTGGTCGGCACGTCTATCATCGATCTTCTGCACGGAGCCGGGGCCCGCCTGCTGCCGACACTGGCGACGAACCTGCAGAACGACCGTTACACGCTCATCATGGCCCATTGCCGCCGCCAGGACGGTTCGACATTCCCGAGCGAGATCGCGGTAAACCGCTTGCGTTCCGGCGGTGATGCGTTGTGTTTCTTCATCCGCGACATTACCGTTCGCAGGCAGGCCGAGGAAATGCTGCGGACGGAGCATTGTGCCATACAGAACGCTGCTAACGGGATTTCCATTGCCAGTCGGGACCTGGTCTTTGAATACGTCAATCCCGCATTTGCGCGGATGCTGGAGTACGCTAGCCCCGATGTGATGACAGGCGTCAGTCTGAGAGGGGTGTTGGATTCCGACTCGATGGCGGACGCACTCATCGATACGGTGCTTGAACAGGGAGAGACCTGGAGCGGGGAGTTCAAGACCCGGACGCAAAGCGGCAGGTCCCTGGATCTTGAGATGGTGGCCACCTGCAATCTCAACTCTGACGGTGAACGGGTGGGGTTTATCTTCTCGGTGGTCGATATTTCCGACCGCAAGCGTGCCGAGGCTGCCGCACGTGAGCGTGAGCGGGTGGACATGCTCAGCCGGGTCGTGGAGGGCACCATCCGGGCCATGTCGCTGGCGGTGGAGTCCCGCGATCCCTACACGGCGGGCCACGAGCAGAATGTAGCGGATCTATCTTTGGCGATCGCCGAGAAGCTCGGTTTCACGGAATTTCGCTGCAAGGGGATCTATTATGCCGGATTGGTGCATGATCTTGGCAAGATCAGTGTTCCGGCGGAACTGCTCAGCGCCCCCGGCTGGTTGTGCAACGAGGCGATGGGTCTGATTCGCAAGCATCCCGAGAGTGGCTACAACATCTTGAAGAATGTGGAGTTCCCCTGGTCGATCGCGGAAATGGTGTATCAGCACCACGAGCGGATGGACGGGTCCGGATACCCGCGCGGCCTTTGTGGCGACGCGATCCTGATGGAGGCACGGATCCTGGCTGTAGCGGATGTGGTTGATGCCATGGCCAGCCACCGCCCTTACCGTCCGGCACTGGGATCGGATTGTGCGCTCGAGGAGCTTGAACTGAATCGCGGCACGTTCTATGATGCCGATGTCGTGGATGCGTGCGTGAGCCTGTTCCGCGAGCACGGCTACGAGATCAAGCCGCTGAGCCGGGGTCTGTCCGCGACAAGGCCTCCGGCACCACCCGTTTTATGATCGCGTTGCGCCCGTAGCTCAGTTGGACAGAGCACCAGGCTTCGAACCTGGGAGTCGGGAGTTCGAACCTCTCCGGGCGCGCCACCTATTACCTAGGCATTCTTAACTAAAAATACCCTGATAATTAGGTACTTACGAATTAAAGCTAGGCTTGGCGCTATAATGTCGAGTGAGGAATTCATCTGCAATAGTGGGATATGTTTAGCGCAAAAAACACCCACAAACGCACCCACAAAACACCCACAAGCGCACCCACAAAACACCACGCATCTTTGTGGGTGCTCTTTCCGCCGCCGTTTCGGGACTTACCAGACCACCGTAACCGGTCCCGCACGTAGTCCGGCACGCCACAGGGTGTTTTGCTCCAGTCGGAATTGGACAACGGCGACAAATCGGGTAGTGTAAGCTGGGAGTGATTCGTCATGTACATAGCGGAGCGCAAGCAAACAGGTAGGATTAAACTTCTACTGATAGCCGACATCGAGGATAATAGCTGGACCTTCGGCAGCGGCAAGGCCGATGTCCTGCTTTCCTGCGGGGATGTACCGGATGCCGTAATCCTGGAGGCGGCGATCGCCTATGGCTGCAAGCGTGTCTATGCTGTGAAGGGTAACCACGACATGCCCGGCCCTTTCCCTGCGCCGATTGACGATCTGCACCTGCGTGTGGATTCGTATGAGGGTATAAACCTTGGCGGCTTCAATGGTGCGTGGCGGTATAAGCCACGCGGGGCATTCCTGTATGACGAGGCGGAGGTATCGCGGCTCATGTCCGGCTTTCCGCCCGTGGACATCTTTCTCGCCCACAACGCGCCGCGCGGGCTGCATGACCGCCCTGACGGTAAGTGTAAAGCCGGCCGTCAGACCACAAGGTCCAGTACTGGTATACGGATGCGGCGACGACGGGTTTCGCCTGAAAGTAAGTGCTGGCGTCGCCAGCAGGGGGTGTCGCGTTCTGCGTTGGGGGCGGTCTTGAGGGCGAGGCCGGTGGCCAGAAAGACGGTGTGTTTGCCGTGTTGGCGCTGCAGGCTGTCGAGTGCGGCACCGATTCGTCGCTGCCGCTCTACTATCGCCGGTACCTCGAAAAGCTCGTATTGCCGCCGCCTGTCATCCTCGAGCCTCATCAGAACGACTCCCGTAGACCGATAAGTCGCCCCGCTCACGTAAAGAATATCGAACATCGTCCGTACGGCTGGCATCACTTCCTGTGCCGTATGGACAGCTTGTGGCAGCCTGACCCCTGTGCGCTTTCTCCATAATCACGCAAACGCAGCGAGACGGCCACCTCCGTGGCGCGTAGCTGGTGGCGCCGAAGCTTTATAAACGCCGACTCCAGATTGCGTACCAGCTTGGCGTAGATAAAGTCCCGGTCGCCCGACGGTGTGGAGAACGTCTTGCTCTTGGAAACAGAGTCCTGCGGCCGCCAAGGCGTCGTGTCCACCGGTAGCAGCCGTGTACCGCGCAGCTCGTGCCAGATCTCGGCCCCCGGCTTGTGCAGCAGCTTCCGGACCCAGGCTTCCGGGCTCTGGATGAAGTCGTAGGCGGTTTTCAGCCCGTAGCGCTCCAGCCGTGCCACCCGTGCGCTGCCAAGCCCCCAGACGTCCGCCAGCGGTACGCGATCCAGGAATTTGCAAATATCCTCGCCACAGACAATAGTCAGTCCGTTGGGCTTCTTGAAGTCGGAGGCGATCTTGGCCAGACCCTTGGATAGGCTTAGGCCTACCGAGACCGTCAGGTCGAGTTCGCCGTTGATGGTCTGCTGCATGACAGCCGCAATTTCGGCATAGCTATTACCGTGGTAACGCTCCATGCCCGTAATATCCGCGAAGCCCTCGTCGATCGAGTATTCCTCTACCTCCGGGGTGTAGCGGCGCATGATCTCGAACATCCGCTTGCTGAAGAGGCTGTAGCTCTCGTAGTCGCTGGGCAGCACGACCAGTCCCGGACACAGCTTGCGGGCATCCCACAGGCTGACGCCGCGCTTTACACCCAGAGCCTTGGCCTCGTAGCTGGCGCAGGCGATGATGCCGCGCTCTTTTCCCGTCACTACCGGCTTTCCGCGCAGATGGGGGTGCAGTGACTGTTCCACGCTGGTAAAGAAGGCGTCGCCGTCGATGTGGACGATGGCATGGGGGAACCCGGCCGGTATGTCGGTGGCGGCGTGCATGGCGGCTCTACTCGTACTTGCGTATAACCGCCCGGACGATCCCGCCGATGGTCAGCGACTGCCGGGGGCGGATCCGCTTGTACCGTGAGTTGGCGGGATCCAGGTAAACGCCCTCGCTATCCTTGCCGTAATACTTGAGCGTCCATTCGTCGTCCACCTGGGCAATCACGATGTCGTTGGGTTTGGGCCTGCCGCCTTTCTCGACCAGGACCATGTCGCCGGGGTGGATACCGGCATCCCGCATCGAGTCGCCGCTGACGGTTAACAGATAGGTGGCTTCCGGACGGCGAACGAGGAACTCGTCCAGGCTGATCGTGTCAAGCAGTTCCTCCTCGGCGGGCGAGGGGAACCCGGCCTGAACGCTGCCCAGCGCCGGGATGGCGGCGGTTATCTTCGACGTGAAGGCCAGCCGCCCGCCGGAGCCGCGCCGAAGATAGCCCAGGGCGATCAAGCGGTTTACCGGGCCGTACACGGCGTTCTTGGACGCGTAGCCGAAAAGGGTGGCCATCTCGCCATACGACGGCGCACGCCCCTCCTGGCGGAAGAAGGCACGCAGTTGGGCAAGTTTCTCGCCAATTTCAAGTTTTCGTGGCATGGCGGCAAGATAACTGAACGAACGTACATAATCAAGCGGGAATGATCAGAGGATCAGAGGTGCGCTTGGGAGCGGGTAGCAATCAGGTCAACACAGTCAATCTGGTCAAAACACACACCGCCCCCATCAAATTCCTTGCACTACGCCCCGCAGTGTGCTTGCATACCCGCATGAGAAAGGAAGGAACACTGCCGGTACGCCTTGAGACAGAACAGCGCTCCGCCTTGCATCGCATTAGCGCCGAGCTTACCATCACCCCGTCCAACATCACCCGCATGCTCGTCAAAGCCTTTGTCACCCACTACGACCGCAACAAAGGCAAGGTCGTATTCCCGCTGACCTTTAAGCATCGCTAAGAAAGAACGCCACCGACATTCACTCGGGCATAATGGCTCATGGCAAGAAAGTTGGCGTATGACTGAATCCGGAGAGTGGACCCGCAAAGGGGCGACGCTTAGCGATGTAACGGCCAAACAGGAATATGGAGTTGACCGAGACTTCATAGTGCAGGGCATTCGCGCGGGCAAGCTTGAGTACCGCGAAGGTGCAGTGTGGGGTAATCCATACATCCGGGTGTTGAGGAGTCAACTCGAAAAGTATATTGCAGAGGAACTTGGCTCGGAACGTCTATTATGCGGCAAAGCCCAGTCTGAATTGCGCAATATCAAGAAGGAAATTGCTGTTCTGAACAAAAAACTGGCTGCACTTCAAGCACGAAAGACCGAGATCGAGAAGGCTACAAAGACATAGTTTTGCCATATTCAGCGTTTGCCCCGCCGCCCCCGTGTGTCAGCCGTCAGGCGCCACGGAGAGCCAGCGCAGTAAGCCCTCCCCCCATCTCCCCCTTTTAACCTCTCCCGAGCACCATTGAATGGTGCTCGTCTCCCTGCTCGTCCCTCACTCATCAACCCTCACCCTCCTCGCCCCTCCACCCGATACCCCGTCTTCTCAGCAACCTCCGCCGCATCCAACTTCAGTCCGGCCTTCGACAACTCCACGGAGTTTTCATATCACTCCTTGACCCGCTGTCATTGACGACCTACCCTGCATCCATTACGGGATGTGCTTCAGGCCGCTCTGGGGCCATCTGTCACCAGGAACACGGGCGGAATTCCGGACACTCCCTGATACCGAACATTTTTCCGGTTGTGTTTCGGAGGAGAGAGGCTATGCTTCGTGCCAGTTGATGTGACTATGTCGATTCTCTCGGGCGCCCGCCAGATGGGGGCGGGCCTTGGGTTGGTATCATTCAGGGATACGAGACCGCTGTGAAGAATGCCGTCCCGTAGGAGCTCATGCGGGCATCGGGGCCTCCAGCACAGGGCGCTCATCACTCGATGCGCACGGGGACACGGTTCTATTTGGATCAACTTCAAGATAGGGGGCTATTATGCGAACCATATCCACGGTTGTGACGCTGTCAATTCTGGCGGCGGTGCTGGCCGACCTTGCCGGTGGCGATGAGTTTGGTGACTTCCGCCAGAAGGACCGCGAACAGTTCAACGAATTCAAGCGTTCGGCGGCCGCACCGGTGCCGGAGCTCCCGCCCGTGCCACGCCAGGTGATGACCGCACGGGAAGAGGCGCTTCGCATCGAGGATGCGCTGAACAAGGCCGCCGAGTCATTCAAGGCACGGAGGGAGGCGGGAGATGAGGAGCAGGTCGCCGCTGCGGCAGCCGTAGCCTATGCCAGGCAGCTCGGCGGCGTTAAGGATGCCGGGATTGCGGAGGACGATTGCACGATCTGGCTGGAGGGTGAGAATGGTCAATCGGGTATCTTCATCTTCAAGCCCATGGAGGCGTCGGCGGCAAACACAGATGCCGAGGCCCCCGCTGGTGAAGGGCGCGCCAAAGACGCCGAAGCAGAGACGGTGTCCGCACGCGTCGGGGGAAAGAGGGCTATCGTCCTGGAGCCATTCGAGACCGATACAGGCGGCGACCTCAAGGACGAAAGTCCGGAGGCGATTGTGGCGACCATGAAGCAGGCCGGGATTGACGTGACCCATGTCCGCGGACGCGACGCAGGGATTGAGACGTTCTCCCGACTTGGCGAGTACGACATCGTCTACATGCATACCCATTGCGGCTGGAAGAAGCAGAACACGTGGATGAGTGGCGAGCCAGTCACTCCGGAAAAGACAGAGGAGTACACGAGGAAGTACGGCGACTCCGTTTTCGTCGGCAAGACGGGATCGGGCGAGCTTACCTATACCGTCAACGCCGACTTCATCCGGAAGATCAAGCCATTCCAGGGGACGCTCGTCTACATTTCCGGCTGCAACTCCTCCACGCGGGCCGAGGAGTCCACATCTATCGTGACGGCGCTCAAGGAAAGGGGCGCTTCCGCCCACGTCGGCTATGATGGGTACATGATGGCCGGTTATGCCACCGCCTTCACGGATGTCGAGTTCTTCAGGTACCTGATTCTTGACGGCTTGACGGTGGAGGAGTGTCTTGCCAAGAAGCCCAATCCCGAGTATGGCAAAGCACACATGTCCTGGCCGTACAAGGGCCGGCTCAAGCCCGCCGGGAAGAGCGAAGTCAGCATCGAGATCGACAAGGACAAGCGTATTGAGAGCCTCAAGGCGGAGCACCGGCGGTTGCAGGCGGAACTGCTCGTCCTCAACGACAAGATCCAGGCGGCCCCGTCCAGCAGCCAGGTACCGGACTGGGAAGCGAAGATGACCCGGATACGGGACAGGCAGGCGGAGATCTACCAGCGCGTGCTTGCGTTGAAAGGGTAGACCATGGGCGCTGGCGGGCGGGAAGCGTATCGTGTGCCGAGGCGATGAATCGACCGGAGTACTGGCGGGAGTAGGCTCCGGGCAGTCGGCAACGAAAGCGGCAAGCCCGCCAGGAGCACCGGGCAGTCAATATGCCGCGTGAGAGGCAGATTCGTGGCGGAAGCGTTGATGCCGGCACAGGAAATGCCTTGCAATAGCAGGGTAACCTGATTCAATTGAAACACGATGAATCTTTCAACCATGCTGCTTGCCGCTGTTTGCGTGACCGTCTCCGGTGCGCTGTTGTACAGGCTATGGACTCTACAGCCCGGTTCTCTGGCCAAAAAGCTTCTCTGGTCAATCGTTATCTGTGTTCCATTGTGTGGTTGGGTTTTCTACGGCGGTTTTTACTCGCCACTAAGCGAGAGCGCGATCAAAGCCGAAGGCGGTGCGTCCGGGTGGAAACCCTGGATGAAATAACGCCAGGGTAATAACGCAATCGTTCTCCATCCCGCCGCCCCCTTGCCCCTTGCCGCCTACCGCTTGCCTCTCCCCCGCACTTTCCCGTTGCGCACGGCAACCCAAGCGCCTACCATGCTCTTTTCAAGCCCGATAACGACCTCATGGAGTATGACTATTGAACTATTGGCTGATGAAGAGTGAGCCGGCGGTGTATTCGATTGCAGACCTTGAGCGTGACAAGGTCACAGGCTGGGATGGCGTTCGCAATTACCAGGCACGCAACCTGATGCGCGATCAGATGCAGGTAGGGGACCTGGCGTTCTTTTATCATTCCAATGCAACACCGCCAGGTGTTGCCGGGCTGATGCGTGTGGTGCGAGAGGCGTATCCTGATTCCACGGCATGGGATCCGGCAAGCGACCATTACGATGCCCGCAGCACGCCTGACAAACCCGTGTGGCTGCAGGTGGATCTTGAGTATGTGTGCACCTTTCGGACGTTTGTTGCCTTGCCCGCCATCAAGGACGATCCGGATCTGGATGGCATAATGGTTGCACAGCGAGGAGCGCGGCTATCCGTTCAGCCGGTGAGCCCCGCGCATTTCGCGCGTATCTGCCGACTGGGCGGGTGCCAATAATGGGCGATTTTGGTCACTGTTTCCATGAACTACAGGAGGTTGAGTTGTGAATAGACGACTAATATACATATTGCTGGCAGCTCTGGTTGCAACGGGAAGGGTGGATAGCATGGCGACTGAGGAGGCGGCGTTTAAAGAGATCGAAAAGGACGGCAAGTTCGTGATTCGTGATTATGAGGCCCATGTTCTGGCTGAAACCGAAGTGAAAGGTAATCTCAAGGAAGCTGGGAATAAGGGGTTTCGACCGCTCTTCCGCTATATATCAGGTCACAACGAGGCAAGCGGCAAAATCGCGATGACAGCTCCGGTGTCGCAGTCGCCGGGCGGGGAGAAGATTGCCATGACCGCACCCGTCGGCCAGCAGCGCAGCGGGGACAAGTGGGTTGTAAGCTTCATGATGCCTGCCTCCTATACGCTCGATACGCTTCCCAAACCCAAGGACGCGGCTGTAAAGCTGCGGGAGGTGCCAGCACGCCGCATGGCGGCCGTACGCTACTCCGGGCGGTGGAGTGCCGGCCGCTTTGAGCAGCACAAGAAGGAGCTTGAGAATTGGGTGAAGGAAAAGGGACTTGTGACCAAGGGCGATTGGGTATGGGCACGTTACAATCCCCCGATGACGCCGTGGTTCATGCGCCGCAACGAGATCCTCGTGGAGCTTGAGCCCAAGCCGCAGGACAAAAGCCAGAACTAGTCTGGTAGGCAACACACGACCCGCATCTCGGGATCAGATATGCGGGCATAAGCCTTTAGATGCGACTCTTTACGGGGGATACCGGGCAGTCCGTGACTGTCAACCATTGTTGACAGTTAGATCGCTGCGGTTCCGGCCTCGCCATCGGCACCAACTTCGCCTTTAACCTCCTCGCAACCCTTTCGAGCTAAGTCTTCTCCCCTCCGCTCCTCAGCAGGCTCTGCCACAGGATAACCCCATCCCGATCCAGCAACTCACCGGCCAAACATAACGTCTTGCCCCAGCGCCGCCCCGAGCAAACAGTCCTGAACCGATACTCCCGAGCCCGGTGAATCGCCATCTGCCCCGCATGCGGCGAATAATTTAAAGTAACAGCCCCATAAAGGCGAGCTGGCTTAGCACGGCGGGCACAGCAAGGTCATGAGCGAACGAGAATAATGTCATTTGTGGAGTAATTAACAGATCTGACTGCACCCGAATGGGCGGAATGACGGAAAACAGCGGACCTTTTGCGGCGGATGCTGGGAGCGAAGCCGAGAGATTGCCTCTTCTTTAGAGATTTGTGTTGCAAAACCATTGCGCCCTAGACCCAATACCGGACAAGTCTGCCGGACAAGAAATTGCTACAAGGGAAGCTGCATGAGTTTTACCGATTGCTTTCAGAGCACGCCAAGGGAGAGCAGCCATGAACCAGGAGCAGGCCGCCACACTATAAGTGAATCAGCAAAACCATTGCACCCCGCGTTGATCCGTGGTACGTTGCAGGCGTTTTGACAAGGGGCGGAATGGGGAGGGGAACGAGCCTCGGGAAGCCTTTCCGGACGCCGGGGAACGGTTGGTGAAGGGCCGCCCCGGTATCTAAGGAGCGAGAGTGTCAGAAGCTGGTGTCTGTTGTTGCGGTCGGCGCGTCGGAATCCGTCAGTCGTAACCATTAGATAAAGTGTGAGTTGATGCAAATGAAGAATGTCGAGACTCCAAAGACAAAACTATGCCAAGTTGCTTAAAAGACAATCGCCCGAAACGCGGATCGGTTGGCGCGTTTCTTCGTTCCCAAATTGTGCCTGAGGCGAAACTCTCGTTCGTTTCGGCCTACTTTACTGTCAGTGCATACGATGCTCTGAAATCCGAACTGGAATCCGCCCAGAACCTGCGTTTTCTCTTTGGGGAACCATCCTTCATTTCGGAGATTGATTCCGACAAGCACGCCAAGAAGAACTTCCGCCTAACTGAGGACGGGCTCGAACTCGCTCATTCACTCGCGCAGCGTCCCGCCGCAAAGGCGTGTGCGGCATGGATCAATAGGATGGTTGAGATCCGCTCGATTCGCCAATCCGGATTCCTCCATGGCAAGGCATACCACATTCAAAATGGTAACGCCTCCCGCGCGATCCTTGGTAGCTCGAATTTCACCGTTCCCGGCTTGGGCCTCCGCCATTCAGGAAACAACATCGAGCTCAATCTCATCGTCGATTCCGACCGCGATCGCAATGATCTCCTCGACTGGTTCGAGGAGGTGTGGAGTGACGACGCACTCACGAAAGACGTGAAAGCCGATGTGCTTCGATACCTAGCGCGCCTCTACGCAAATCACTCCCCGGAATTCATCTACTATCTCACCCTCTTTCACATCTTCCGTGATGAACTCGAAGGTGCAAGCGATATCGACGACACCCTAAAGCGAACAACGCTCCTTGAGTCCAGAATTTGGCACATGCTCTTCTCATTCCAGAAAGACGGCGTTAAAGGTGCGATCAATAAAATCCTTGCTTATGGTGGATGCATACTGGCCGATAGCGTTGGACTGGGAAAAACCTTTGAGGCTCTCGCGGTCATTAAATTCTTCAATCTTCGAGGAGAGAGAGTCCTTGTCCTGTGCCCGAAGAAGCTGCGAGAAAACTGGACCGCCTTCCGTCCGCAAAACTCATTGTGCATACTATCGGAAGACAAACTTGATTTTGACGTTTTGTCTCACACGGATCTTTCCCGTACGGAAGGCGAGTCGGATGGGCACAATCTGAGGACGTTCAACTGGGGCAACTACGGTCTCATCGTCATCGACGAATCCCATAACTTCAGGAACAACGCAGTCGGCAAGGAAAAGGACGACGGTTCCCGGCGGCGGAGCCGCTACGAGCGCTTGATGGCGGATGTCATCCAGGCGGGCATGAAAACCAAAGTGCTTCTGCTCTCCGCCACACCGGTCAACAACCAGATTGCAGACATCCGAAACCAGATATCCCTCATTGCGGGTGGCGATGTCGCCCGCTCCGAGAACCCCGCGCACGATGGCGCATTCAAGGAAAACCTCGGCGTGCCCAGCGTGAAGGAAACCGCCCGCCAGGCGCAGAGCAAATTCACCACGTGGACGAAGAAACCCCCAGCAGAGCGCAAGACCCGCGATCTCATCAACCAGCTCGGGAGCGATTTCTTCAAGCTGCTCGATGGCCTTTCCATCGCGCGGTCACGAACCCAGATCAAACGCTACTACGCAAAAGAGCTCGCCACACTCGGAGGCTTTCCGGACAGATCCAAGCCCCATGCCGAATACCCTGAGATCGATGTCCAGGGGAAATTCCTCACCTTCCAGCAACTCGATGCCAAGATCAGCAGCCTCACCCTGAGCCTCTATCACCCGAGCTCGTACCTCCGCAAAGATCTGCCGCAGTCGGTTCTCGATGAATACGCCTCACGGATTGGCAATTTCACTCAGGAGGGCCGGGAGCGGATCCTCATTTCCATGATGAAGGTAAACTTCCTCAAGCGTCTCGAAAGCTCCATCGATTCCTTCCGCCTCACCCTCGGCCGCACTATCCAGAAGATCGACGACCTCAAGGCAAAAATAGTAAGCTTTCAAAACACCAAAAATCAAAACCCCACCTTCGACTTCGCTAATCTTAGTGATCAGGATTTCGATGATCTCGATGTCGATCCGGAAGACCTCAAGATAGGCGGCAAGCACAAGATCAACCTGGAACACCTCAATCTCCCTGACTGGAAGCTTGCCGTCAGCCAGGATCGCGATCAGTTGCAATACCTGCTTGATCACGCCGCGCCAATCCATCCAGCCCGGGACGCCAAGCTTCTCCGCCTCCGCGCCTTGGTCGAGAACAAGCTCGACCACCCCTCGACGAATCGGGAGGGCGAGCCGATCCGCAAGATCATCGTCTTCACTGCGTTCGCGGACACGGCGGAATACCTCTGGAAACACCTCGCCGAGCCGGTGCATGCGGCCCGAGGCGTCCACACCGCCCTGATTTCAGGAGGCGGTGCCAACCGTACCACACTCGGGAAAACCGATTTCGAGCACATCCTCACCAACTTCTCCCCTCGGGCCAAAGGGCGCGACCGCCAGCCGGAACTTCCGCAGCACGAGGAAATCGATCTACTCATCGCCACCGACTGTATCTCCGAGGGCCAAAACCTTCAGGATTGCGACTATCTCATCAACTACGACATCCACTGGAATCCCGTCCGCATCATCCAGCGCTTCGGTCGCATCGACCGGATTGGTTCCCGCAATGCGCGTGTTTCCCTGGTCAACTTCTGGCCCACCAAGGACCTCGACGCCTATCTCAACGTCAAACACCGCGTCGAAGCCCGTATGGCCTTGGTCGACCTCACCGCCTCGGGCGAGGACAATCTCCTCAACGCCGAACAATTCGAGGACCTGATCTCCTCCGATCTGCACTACCGGAATAATCAGCTCAAACGCCTGCAGCACGAGATCCTCGACCTCGAGGACCTTGATGAAGACACCATCTCACTAGCGGATTTCTCCCTCGCCGACTTCCGGCTCGATCTCCTCCGCTATCTCGAAGCCTATCGTGAGGAATTGGAATCTTCTCCGCTCGGGCTATACGCCGTCGTGCCGCCCGATCCCCAGATCCCCGCCACCCAGCCGGGTATTCTCTTCTGTTTCCGTCAACGGGATGACCGACGCCCTACCGAAGTAAACCCCCTCGCACCGCACTACCTCGTATACGTGCTCGATGACGGCAATGTGCGCCTCACCTTCGCCCAGCCCAAGCAATCGCTGGAAGTATTCCGGACGCTCGCTGCAGGCCAGTCGTCGGCGAACAACCATCTCTGCGACCTCTTCGACAAACGAACCGGGAACGGCACCGACATGACGCACGAGAACAATCTCCTCGAACGCGCCGTCGAATCCATCAAAGCCACCTTCGGCAAACGTGCCGCTGCCGCCTTGTTTGCCGGGCGCGATGGAAAACTACCGTCCGCGCAGGATACCCCGGTCTCCAGCGCCGATCTCGAGCTCGTCACCTGGCTCGTCATCATGGGGGGCAAGGAATGAGTTCGCGTATTTTCATCAGTAGCGTTCAAAAGGAGTTCAAGGCGGAGCGAACCGCCCTCGCCCGGTTCATTGCCGATGACCCGCTGCTTGGAAAACAGTTTGAAACCTTTGTTTTTGAACGGGATGTCCCAGCCAAGGACCGGCGTCCAGATGCCGTCTACCTCGAAGAGTTGGCGCATTGCGAGCTCTACCTGGGACTATTTGGCGACGAATATGGCTGGGAAGACAGTGCCGGGCTTTCGCCGACCCATTTGGAATTCAACAAAGCCGCCGAACTCCGCATACCCCGATTGATTTACATCAAGGGCTCTGACGATCAAAACAAGCACCCGAAAATGCGCAGCCTGATTCAGGCAGCAGGTAACGAGATCATCCGTCGCCGCTTTGAATCCTTCGACGATTTACGCGCCAATGTCTACGCCAGTCTCGTAAGCCACCTGGAGTCTACCGGTGTCCTGCATCAATTGCCGTGGGATGCAACGCCTACGAGAGGTGCGACTTTGGGCGATTTGGACGCGAAAGCCATAACGCGGTTTGTCCGGGGAGCCCGCAAATGGCGCAACTTCCCGTTGCCCGAAGATGCATCCCCGTCCGAAGTATTGGACAAACTGCATTTGCTCGATGGAGAAGCGCCCACCCAGGGCGCTCTTCTGCTCTTCGGCCGCGAACCGCAGCGTTTCTTGCCTGCTTCCCTCGTCAAGTGCGCACATTTCCATGGGACCACAGTTGCCAAGCCCATCCCTGCCCATTTGGATGTCAGGGGTACCGCGTTTGAGCTGGTCAACGGGGCCGTCGATTTCGTTCTGTCAAAAATCAACGTCAGCGTGGGAACCCGCAAACAAAGCAGCCAGGCACCCGTTGAATATGAAATTCCCCTTGAAGTCGTCCGCGAAGGCATAGTAAATGCCGTGGCCCATCGCGACTACACCAGCAATGCCAGTGTTCAGGTTTCCCTGTTTGCCGACCGCTTGGAAATCTGGAATCCCGGCTATCTCCCGCCCCCTTTGACCCTTGAGCTACTCCGCCATGAACACCGTTCCTTCCCCCGCAATTTGCTCTTTGCCGAAGCACTCTATCTTGTCCGCTACATTGAGCGCTACGGCACCGGAACAGGCGACATGATCCGACTGTGCCGGGAGGCAGGCCTACCCGAGCCCGAATTCCGGTTAACCGACGGTTTCGTCACGATTATTCAACGACCCGCCCGCATGAAGGCCGCACAAGACGCCGCACAAGACGGTGAGCAAGTCGGGCCAGAGTCAGGGCCAGAGTCGGGGCCAGAGTCAGCACCAGTCACGGCACCAGTCACCGCACAAGATACCCCACCAGTCACCCCACCAGTTAACCCACCAGTCGCAGTGATTGTTCTAATCCGCCTGCTCGGCTCAAGCGGATCTCTCGGTAATTCAGAAATCCTTGATAAACTTGGACTTATAGACCGCGCACATCTTCGTGAGCGTTATATCGACCCTTCCATGGCAGACGGACTGGTGGAGCGCACCATCCCCGACAAACCCACCAGTCGCCTCCAGAAATACCGCCTAACCGAAAAAGGCCGCGCCTTGCTTTCCAAATCCAAACCCTCATAATGCACCCTTTAACCTGCAACCCACATATAACATGACCGACAACCGCGCCAGAATCGTACTTACTAGTAACAGATCTGACTGCACCCGAATGGGCGGAATGACGGAAAACAGCGGACCTTTTGCGGCGGATGCTGGGAGCGAAGCCGAGAGATTGCCTCTTCTTTAGAGATTTGTGTTGCAAAACCATTGCGCCGGGCGGGATTCGGTGCTACGTTGCAGGCGTTTTGAACAAGGGGCGGAAGTAGCAGTGGAATCGAGCCTCGGGAAGCCTTTCCGGTTGCCGGGGAACGGATGGCGAAGGGCGGCCCTGAAACTGAGGAGCGAGAGTGTCAGAAGCTGATTTCTGTTTTCGCGGTCCCTGAAGGGGGGGGCCAGATGAATGACAGATCAGCGCCCGCAACACCTCTTGAGTTTCTTGCCGCTGCCGCATTGGCAGGGACTGTTCCGGCCTATTTTAAGAGGGGTGTGCTTTTCGTCAGCTAGGAGTTGTCTGGCAGCACTTGCGACGCAGGCTTCCATTTCGCGATCTGGCTTCCACGGAGCGGCTTGGACACCAACATCCGTCAGGATGAGCTGACCATCCTTTAGGATGAAGATGGCGGTTATCCACTTGTCAGCTTTGTTCTTATACTTGAGTAGTCTATCATCGGAGCGTAAATGATTGGCGATGTCTGCATTCCATTCGCTATAGAACCAGCATGATAGACCTTCTCCGTCAATAATGAACTGGCAGCGCTGCGGCCGATCACGTGTTGTGACTTTTTCAATGACAGCAGGCAAGACCCGCTGAAGTTCTGACTGGTATGAATGGCCGAGGGTCATTAGGCATACCGCAACTGCCATCCTTCCGGAAAGCCCAGAACGCTCACATCCCTGCACGAGTGACATTGTCATTGATGGAAGATTCAGCGCGGGTTTGGGTCCGGGGTCTTCCCCCAGTTCCGGCCCCTCGAAGTACTGGTAGAAGTCATTCATATCGGCTTGCCATATCAGCGTGGCCATGGGGTCAAACCTGCTTTTATCGAGAAGAAAACCCGTCTTAATGCTGTAGTGAAGCAGGTCCATTTCATCCTGCATGAGCATCCACTCCTTCTGATCATTAAAGCGCTGTCGATGCTCAAAGTAGGTGAGAAGCTGAGCCGGACTGTCCAGTATTGATGTGACTATCTGCAAGTCATTTATGAACACCGTCCACGGCCAGTCGGTGATCTCATTGGATAAAAGCCCTTTACTACGAGCATCCGCCAACTCGACGGCAAACGGGTCTATGGCATCTTTGACAACATTTACAAGATAGATCCGCCTGATACGCTTCCTGTTGATCACGAGTGATTCATTTCCTCGCTCATCATGGAATACTGCCCTGTCGTTACCCCTGATGTATGCCGCTGTGCGAGATGCCTGAACAAACGCGTCATTCACGAGTGATGCGAAGTCTCGACGAATTCGGCTTGTGTCGCCGCGGCACGCCCTATACGACAGTGCCCCAGCCTTACTCTCGACGACAATGATAACGTCGTCATACGCGATGACGGCATCAGTCTCCGCGCGGTTTCCATTGGCGTCGAGATAGTAGAGGGAGAGTCCGTACTGACATCCGGGCAGGGAAGTCTTGATGCTGCGCACAGCGACCTCTGGCAATAGTGGTCATCGCAATTCTTCGTTTGGCTTTGAAATGTTCCATTATCATTTGCAAATCACGATCTGATTCAAGCTAGATCTTGAATCTGCGCATCTGTATGGATACCGTTTTGTAGCCTATGCCACCAGCTATTTCACCCTTCGCGCCAACGTCAACCCGCTGTGCATCCGAGCCGGTCAATCTGCGTAGCCATCTGTTGAAGTATACGTTGCTTCAAATGTAGAATGTCTTGCCCCGAAGGCTGCACCCGAGAGCATATCAACTTGCCGCGGCGTAGACGCCAGTGTCCCGTTCGGGGTAGCTCTCGTAAATGTGCACGAAAAGGGCGGAACACTTCTGCGCGTAAAGGGGTTTGTCGTAGGCGCGGGGCAGGCCCGTGTCCAGCACGTCCTCGATGACGAGTTTCAGTTGGGAGCGAGCAGACGCCTTCTGACGCCAGTTCAGCACCAGCAACTCCTTGAGACGGGCGAGCAACTGGCGGGCGACTTTCTTCACCTCGGCACGCTCCTCGGTGTTCAAATCGGGCGCGGGACGGGTCAGGATGTCGAAGATGACCAATTCTTCTTCACTCATATTCTCACGAACATGGCGTTGTTGTTCTTCAGAAAGACTGCGGGTTAGTTTCATCAGTTCTTCAAACAGTTCTTCGATGTTTCGGCTGCCGGCGTTGTAGGATTCGATCAACTCCTCGAACTTTCTTCCAAAATCGGCACGGGTCTTATTCAAGAGAATGAGACGTTCGAGCATGGCGCGGATCGTAGCCTTTAACACTTCCAGGTCGGTGTTTCGCGTCTTTGAGAGCTTGAACCGCTTGGCCAGTGCCTCGAAGTCGATCTTGGACAGGTTCATGACCGGCGCGGACCTGGTGGGCATGTCGACGCCGGTAATGGAGGAGTCGAGGACCTCCCGCACCTGGTTCATGACACCGCTGATGTCCACGGGATTGGGATTGAGTTTGGCACGGATGGAGGCGGCGATGGCGGCGATACTGGCCACCCGGCCCGCAAACTCCAGTGCAGCGGGATCGGGTTTCACCGCACCATAAAGCGTTGTTACAAGCCGTTCGTGGCCGAAGAACTCACGACGCAGGGGATCGGGCGAAATCAGGGCGTTTACGGCCTCATCCATGCGCTGAAGGCGCTCCATCCCGCCGGTGGGCAGTTGCTCGATCCTGGACAGGTCCACGCCGTGCCCGGCACAAAAGGCCGTGACTGCTTCCACGGACGCGCGTAGATCGGTCACTAGTTTCTGCTTGTCCCTGACCGGATTCTTGCCTCCCTTGCCCGCGCCGTAGATAGCCAGAGCCTTCTCCAGGGAGGCAAACACGTTGGCGTAGTCCACAATCATGCCGCTGTGCTTGCCGGGGAAAACGCGGTTGGCTCGCGCGATGGTTTGCATCAGCGTGTGGTTCCGCATCGGCTTGTCGAGATACACGGTGGAGCAGCTTGGCGCGTCGAAACCGGTCAGCCACATGGCGCACAGGAACACGATCCGAAGAGGGGAGTCCGAATCCTTGAATTGCTCATCCAACTGGGGCTGGGATTCATTCATCCGTTTCCGGTGCGGCACGATGTCCAGACCGTGCTTCTTCATCTGCTCGATCTCGTTCTGGCCCGGCGACACGATGAGCGCCATGTCGGTGGTCTTCAGCACGTCCAGACGTTTGGACAACTCCGCTTCAAGCTCATAATTTTCGGCTGATTCGCGCTCATCCTTCGGCAGATAGCCCAGCCTGACCAACTCTTTCTGCACCCGTTGCCGCTCAAGCTCCCAGTGTTTCCGCACCTTATCGTGCATCTTCAGCGCGGTGGCCTTGTCAATGGACACCACCATTGCCTTGCCGACGAAACCGCGCCCGAGGAAGTGCCGCACAATATCCTTGGTCACGGTTTCCAGCCGGTCGTCGCGGGTGAGGATGTGGTATTGCTTGCTCAGTTCCCGTTCGAGCTTCGCTTCCTGTTCGGGGTCTAGTTCTGCCGCCTCGATGAGGTTGTAGATGTCCTCGTTCAGGTCCGGGTTCACGAGCTGCAACTCCGGCGTCCGGTTTTCGTAGAACAGCGGCACGGTTGCGCCGTCCTCGACCGACTGCTGGAAATCATAGATGGAAACGTAATCGCCGAAAACGTCCTTGGTGCGCTCCTCCCCGGCAATAAGCGGCGTACCGGTAAAGGCCAGGAACAGCGCCTTGGGCAGGGCAGCGCGCATGTTGACAGCCAGGGTGTCGTATTGGCTGCGGTGGGCCTCATCAACCATCACGATGATGTCTTCCTTGTCTGAAAGGAGTGGCATGTGTGATGGTTGACCCTCACCCCCGGCCCCTCTCCCAGAGGTAGAGGGGAGGCCGCACCCTTCTCCCCCTGGGAGAAGGGCCAGGGATGAGGGTTTTCTCGCTGCTACGCAATCCGACTGAAATTTATGGATCAGCGAGAAAATGTAGCGGTGATTCCCGCGCAGCAACTCCCGTAGATGCGCCCCGCTGGCGGCGTGGCATTGGTCGCCCTCTGTATCGCTCACCGCGCCGGTGGCCTTGAACGTCTTGGCAATCTGGTCGTCCAGTTCCACGCGGTCGGTCACGACCACGAACGTCCAGTTGCCCGCCATCTTGCGCAGCACCTTCTGCGCGAAAAACACCATCGAAAATGATTTCCCGGAACCTTGGGTTTGCCAGAACACACCGCCGCGACCGTGTCCCAGCTTGCGTGCGGCCAGCATCGAGGCGATGGCGTTGTTCACACCGAGGAACTGATGATTCTGCCCGATGATTTTCACCAGCCCCGACTTGAGCTCCGAGAACAGCGTAAAATTCTCCACCAGGTCCAGCAGACGCGCCCGGTCGCACGTCCCGCGCAGCATCACCTCAAGCGACACTCGGCGCGGCTCATCCTCGCGCTCGATGCGTTTCCACTCGAAGAACCGCTCCCAATCCGCGGTGAGCGAGCCGACACGGCTGTCCGTTCCGTTCGAGGCGATGAGCAGCGCGTTGTACCAGAACAGCGCCGGGATTTGCTGTTTGTAGTGCGTGAGATTCTCATCAAAGGCCGCACGCGCAGGCACGCCGGGCTTCTTCAACTCGATAACCACCAGCGGCAGACCGTTGACGAAGCCGACCAGATCCGGCCGGCAGGTATAGAGCGCACCCGTGACGCTGAACTGGCTGACCAGCAGGAAATCATTTGCCGCGGGGCTTTCCCAATCAATGACTCGAACTCTCTCTGTCCGCTGACCTCCACTCCCTCTCCCCCTGGGAGAGGGCTGGGGTGAGGGTGGGGCTTCCGCTTCCGCAATCGACACACGGACACCGTTTTTCAGCAGGCCGTAGATTTCCCGGTTTGCCGCCGGAAGCCCCATAGCCGAACGGTCGCGGGTCAATTCATCCACGGCGGCGGTGATGGCCTCCGGCGGTAGCGCGGGATTCAATCCCACCAAAGCCGCGCGCAACCGGGACACCAACACCACCTCGCCCTTCGTCTCGCGCCCCAGATAGAGCGCCGAGCTCCCTCTCCCAATGGGAGAGGGTTGGGGTGAGGGTTCGGCGCAGCCGAATATTTCATCCAGCGCCGACAGCGTGGTCCAGCCAAGCTCCGCGAACAACCCGATGGCGGGCTGCTCGACAAGCTGATCTTCTGTGTAAGCGTGGGGCATGGGATTAACCTCCGACCTCGAAAAGAATGGCGCTTAGCGGGCCACCTTCCGGTGGTACGTCGGTAACAAGTTGTTCGCCGCCATCGGTTGAATCATCACCTCCATCGAAAGCATGGCCGTTGTCAGGACTGACAACCTCCCAATCCTCATTATCATTGTCAAAGCCACCACCTAAATACTGCGACGTTGCTGAATCAGCCATTCCGTTGCCGATGAAAAACATTCGCTGACCAGCGGGATTTTTGGAAGCGAGGTGAACAATATCTTCTTGGCCACGACGAAGTCTTCCCATTGAAACGCTTTGCGCGGCTGAGAGCGGCTTAGAAAATGTCTGCGCGAGGAGATAGTTGATAAGTGTTGACCAATCGTCGCGCGGGCTGGCCGCAGCCAGTTTCGTCCAGTCGCTTCCCTTTGGCGGAAGGGCGAAGCCCCATCCGAAATTTCCGAGCAACATCCCTACTAGCGTGAATGCTAGGCAGTCTTCACCGGAGACAGCGTATGTCCCGGCAGAACGATGCAGATCATCTGCGGTCAACCAGAAGTGCGGCCAAGAGAAATTGCTCGGCAATGCTGCGACAGACGGGCCGGTGAGACCATACAACAGTGCTGAATCTGGCGATAGACCACTCAAATCAATTCCCGTCGGCGCTAACGCAGAGACCAAATCGAACTTCGGACGAGTTGAGAACAGGTCGAACTGATTCTTCTCGGACTTTGACGAGAGCCTGACGTTCCCAGTCGATGAGAGTTTTGCTTGAACCAGTATAGCGACACCAGTCGGGGTATTTGCCCTGCGGTCGATTATAGCCAACAACACGTCAGCCAGTTCACACCTCTTGTTTATCATCCCGTTCTTCCATTTCACATAGGGCGATTGATGGGTAAACACTGTCGCCATACTAACGCCAGCACCGGTTTTGGCTGCTGCGAGTTCGCTACCCCATACTTTTGCGACATCGGCCATCGCTTTACATAAGTGGGCAACGAACTTGGCCTCCCACTGGCTCGGTTTCACAGACTTTGCATTTATTTCGTTCAACGCAGCTAAATGGGATTGCGTGATCTTGTCACACGCGAGCGCATGGAGTCGAGATGCGACGCGACCTGTGACTTTGATTGTCATGCCTTAGCTCCTAGTTCTAGTTCTTCTACAACTGTTGGAGGAGCTACGGCGGGTTGCGGTTGGTTGCCTTTCCAACGGTTTCCTAAATCAGAAACCTTCAAAATGATCGGACGTGAGGATGAGGAGGCTTGTCCCACAAGCACCGCTGTATATCGGGGCAGTGTTGAGATGGCTTGGGAATACTCCTTACCCATGTAATTCTGCAAAAAGTCCAAGCCAGTCTGGTCGAACGATCGCAACGCGAAGACCGTATTGCACTGGTTGAGGATGGTCTTTGTAACGTTTGCCGTGCGCTGGGTGATTATTAACGCTCCCATTCCGTATTTGCGCCCCTGCAAGATTACCCGCGCCGTCTTATTCACCTGCTGTGTGTCGCTTGGCTGAGCCACCTGATTCCACTCAGGGATAAGCGAGTGAGCTTCCTCAAACACGATACAGAGTTTGGCGGGGATATTCTTTCCCCGCTCAAGCTTTGTCTTCGACAGTTCCTCAAATGCCGCGGTCACAAAATCCGCCGTGATTTTCGGGTAGCCATTCGCATCTACGCCGAACTGGTGGATCCCAATTGGCGAATCGCTGTCCAGCCACGGTTTCACGTCAGCTATTGTCTTGAGAGCAGTCGGGTTCTGCTGAGTCAAATGCAAGTCGTGCTGCCGACTGATGTCCAGAATCAGTATCTTGACCCCTCTGTTGACCATTGCTTCGATGACATGAAAGGCTAAATAAGATTTACCACTGCCAGTCACCCCGATAATGGCCGTGTTGTGCGTGATGGAGTCAGAAAGATTGACGTGAACGGGAAATCGAGAGTTCGGGACTTGTCCTACCACACAGTGACCATCAGGAACTTTGTCTACGTCGCCAACTCCACGACTGACTGTGATCAACTCTCCCGCAGATGCGACCCAGTCAATTGGTGCAAACGTAGCGTATTCTTCATCCCAATTGCCTAGCTGACCGGCAACGACCTTCACCTTTTGTGCCGTGTTTCCGTCATCCAGTGGCGATTGCTCAATTTCGGCAGACACAATCTGGTAATAAGTGTCTGTGCCAGCAGCTTTGACCTGCACGACCTCTCCCGCGTGGAGTGGTGTTCTGGGGTCAACTTCAAAAACGAGTTGCCCTATTGAAGAACCGGCGGATACTACGCCAACTGGACGAATTGCAGAAATTGGCTCGTCTGGAAACCCCACTTCAATTCGTGCGGTGGTGCTGACCTCGGACCAAAGAGGGGCAAACGTCGTTATGGCGACGCGGCCTTGGCGCAAACCTTTAACGACCTTGTCCTCAAAGAGAGTGCCTTCAGCAACCCTTTCCCCACCGTCCATTTTAAGAATAACTTTTCTTCCGACAATATCCGCTGGCAGCGATGCGCTCAGCCTCACCACAGCCAGGCGTGGGCTTTGGATTGCTGCAACCACGCCCGCCGACAGCGCAGTTTCAATTGGCGGCGCAAAGTAATCGGACACCACCAGTGCGATGGCTGGCACATTGAGAATCATAAACGCCGCCCAAAAAAGAAGGAGTGCATTGATTGTCACTCCGTCTTTAGGATAGGCAAATTGCAGAAACACCCCCCACAAGAAGAACGCGGAGAAGATGGACTCAGGCCGCCCGACAGCCCGGTTGATGCGGGAAAAGAACTGCATGGTTTTCGTCTCAAGAAATAATTCCCGCGACCGGAGCGCCATCAGGACAACGCTCGCAATAATCAAATAGATTGCCCAAGAACAGAATATCCACCAGATTCCCGTCCGCTGAGTCTCGATGATGGTGAAAAGAGAAACCAACGCCGTAGCGCCGTTGACGAACACATTGCCATCCTTCGAAAAATGCGGCTGATCAACCAGCGACAGCATAATCAAGAGCAACGCGCCCGAAATGAACCAGAACTGGCCGGTGGCGAACTCGAAGTTGTGCATCGAAAACCAGCCGACCGTCAGGATGACAGCTAGCGAGACGAGCATCATAGTCAGCCGATAGCTTAGTTTCATGCTCAGGTCTCCTTGAGGTTGACTTGCCCTGAAAGCAGACGCGGCAGCAGCAGGTCGCGCGTTCGGCGAAGGTTTTGGATCTGGCGCTGAAGCGTTTGAATCTGGGCGAATGTCGGTTCCGCAATAGAATCAAATGCTTTGACGAGATCGATAGGCGGCACCAATGCAGCAGTGCCGGCCACCTTTTCCTTGCTGATATTTTGCTGCGCTGCACCTTGCGCCATGCTGTTGAAATGGTCACGCAGAGAAAGCAATACGAAATAGAGAAATGTCTGGCTGATCTGCTTTGTGTCGGCGACAAGACCAAGTGCGGCCTGATTGCAGGATGACGGTTGAGTCACTATTCCCATTCGGCCAACTGTTGGAGATCCGTATATGGCCATTAATATTGTACCTGGATCAAAAATACGTGCATTTGCCAATTCGGTGAGTTTCTCTTGTGACTCAAACAGGAAGCCATCCCACAATTCTCCAGTTTTGAACCAGCTTATTTCGCCACCGTCCCAGTACTCGGCGAGATTTCGTCTAGGGGTACCTCCCGACTCCATGCGGCTACAAAGCTTAGATAGATTGTTCACCTCCCACCCCTCGGGGACACCATCGATGATTTTGACGAATTCGTGGCCGGGAAAACGGAAGTGGACGAACCATTCGCGGTAGAGGGCACGGGCCATCGACTCCAGAATCTTGATGCGGCGCTGACTGTTCTCTATCAGCTCGTCGTAGGCCGACAGGATGACAGCTATCCGCCTTTGCATCGGAAGCGGCGGAACAACTACTTCAATCTCACGGAAGTCGCGGATGGGAATCTGCGGCTGTGCTGACCCGGAGGCATGACCTCGAATCTTCGCCTGAAAGTGGGGGCTGATGACCTCGAAGAATAGAAAGCGCGGGTCGATGACTTCTGCGTCAGCTCGCAGAATCAACATTTGAGCGTTGACCAAAGCTTCAGAAAAGCCACCGCAAAAGTAAGCAGCTTTACCCACACCGTTACCACGGGTGGTGACTATGATGTCTTTCCACCGGACTCTTCCCTTAGTGATTTGTCCGAACTTTTCATCCGAGATGAAATTGGCGTCCTCAAACACCAATCGGTTATCGACGATGATGCTGCTATTCAGAAATGGAACACCGGTTGGCAAGAATTCGGATCGTTTCGGGTATTTCGACGACCGGTCTCCATCAATAATCTCAACAGGAAGGTCTCGAAGTCTTTCTGTTCGCCATCCTGTCTTCATCGTCACTCCTCCAGAATCTCCGCCACATTCGGTGCGCTGCACCGAACCCTCACCCGGCCTCTCCCAGTGGGAGAGGAGTTGGGAGAAGGGGGCAAGGCGAGCGCCTGGGTGTTGAGGGTTTTATTGTTCATC
>CAZSRU010000023.1:0-38487 GCA_964609395.1 uncultured Victivallales bacterium | reverse complement strand
CGGGACGGTTCGACGAGACGATTATCTTTATAACACCCACGATCCTGTAGGCGGGCGGTGGGAAAGGGGACAGCATGGCGACATATCGTTACAAGGCGGTGGACGGTTCGGGACGCACGGTGGGTGGCTCGCTGGAGGCGGAGACGGCGGACCAGGCCAGCGAGCGTGTGGCGGCGAAGGGGCTGACGCCGGTGTCGGTCTCGGCGGTTCGGCAGAAGGTGGTCACGGTGAAGGGTGGCGGCCGGGTGCGCGACGAGGAGTTGATCCTGTTCACGACACAGCTCGGGACGATGCTGCGCGCGGGGGTGCCGATCCTGCGGTCGGTGGAGATCCTGGAGAACGAGGCCGAGAACCGGCGACTGAAGGCGGTATGCACGGCGATGGCGGCGGATATCCGCGGCGGGGTGCCGTTGCATGCGGCGCTGCGGCGCCACCCGGATGTGTTCTCATCGCTTTACCGCAGCATGGTGGCCGCGGGCGAGTCGAGCGGTACGCTGCCGCAGGTGCTCACGCGGCTGATCTATGTGATCAGCCACGAGTACCAGGTGCGCAGCGAGATCCGCATGGCTCTGCAGTATCCGCTAATGGTGGTGGTGGCTCTGACGGTGGCGATGGGCATCCTGCTGACGACGGTGATTCCGCGTTTCGCGGAGGTGTTCCGCAGCGCGGGGATCGAGCTGCCGTTGCCCACGCGCATCTGCATCGCGATGAGCGAGTTCCTGCGCGACCAATGGCCGTTGCTGCTGGCGGCGGTGGCGGCGGTGGCGGTCGGGGGGGCACTGCTGCGCCGCACGGAGCCGGGGCGCTACTGGATGGACCGGGTGGTGCTGCATGTGCCGTATGTCGGGCGGGTGCTGGTCAAGTCGGTGCTCTCGCGTTTCGCGGGGATCTTCTCGATCCTGCAGGCCTCGGGGGTGGGGATGCTCGATGCCATCGAGATCCTCTCCGGCACACTGGGCAACCGGGCGCTGGTGCGCGAGTTCAAGGTGGTGCAGGAGAAAGTCGAGCATGGCCAGGGGCTGAGCCGTCCGCTGGCGTCGGCGCGCTATTTCACGCCGATGTTCGTGAGCATGGTGGCGATCGGGGAGGAGACGGGCCGGCTGGACGAGATGCTGCGCGAGATCGCGACGCATTACGACACGGAAGTCGCGTACGCCACGCGGCGGATGACGGCGGCGATCGGGCCGATCCTGATTGCCGCGCTGGCCGCCGTGGTCGGATTCTTTGCGCTGGCAGTTTACATGCCGATGTGGGATATTGCCAAGGTGGCCACCCGCGTAGGCGGGTGATGAAAAGAGAAAAGGAGGTGCATAAAGCAAGAGAGAGGCGAATGCAGGCGGAACGGGCTGTAAAGAACAGCAGGATTATATTAATTCAAATCAGGAGAAATGCAGGATGAAAAAGAAAGACATATCTGGACAGTCGGGTTTTACGCTGATTGAGATCATTGCGGTGCTGCTGATTCTGGCCGTGCTCGCGGCAGTGGCCGTGCCACGCTACATGAACATGGTGCAGGAGGCGCGGCTCCGCGCGCTCGACGGGGCACTGGCGGCAGGCTACTCGCAGCTCTCGCTCTCGTATGCGCAACTGGCCCTGCAGAATGGGGTGCCGCCGGACGCGGCTACGGTGTCCGGCTCGGCGACGGCCAATCCGCCGGCAGGCGATTTTGGCTATACGTTCGGCACCGACAACCCCATTCTCGTGACGGTCTCGAAGGACGGTGTGTCGACCAATGGCACCTGGACGCTGCCTTAAAGCACGGTGGCTGGATGACCGGCAGCGGGGTGTTCCACCACAGCGCTGCCGGCCATCACCTGTCGGCGTGCCGCGGGCATGGCCCGCGGCACAGGGGGAGGATGACGACAATCAGGGAGCGATTAAGCAGCGAGGTTGTCATGGTGGCGCAACGATACGGAAGAGGTGCAGGCTTCTCGCTGATTGAGGTCATTGCCGTGCTGCTGCTGACCGTTGTGCTGGCAGTCGTGGCGGTGCCGCGACTGATGGATTCCGGGGTGGCCGTGGCTGCCGAGGCCGAGGTGCTGCGGGCGCATCTGCGTTTTGCGCAGTCTCTCGCCGTCTCCGCTAACACGGCGGGCTGGAGCGTCCTCGTCGCCGGTCAATCCTACCAGTTGCAGCGTAACGGGGCGGCGTCCCCGATTCATTTTCCAGGCGAATCGTCGGCAACACATGTGCTGGCGGGCGGGGTGAATGTGACCGGAGGGGCCGGCGCATTGGTGTTTGATGCACTCGGTGCGCCTGCGGCCACCCATGTGATCACGTTATCTGACGGCACGCGGACGGAAACGGTAAGCGTGACCGGATTCACGGGGCTGATACCATGAACAGGCGTCTGAAAGGCAAGTCCGGTGGTTTCACCCTGCTTGAGGTGGTGGTGGCCATCGTGATAATTGCTTTGGCTCTGGCGGCGGTGGTGCCTTTGCTGAGCCAGGTTTTCATGCGCAGCTACGAGCAGCCGGTCCAACTGCGAGATGCCGTGGATCTGCATTCGGCGATGGAGGACCTGGTGGCGTCGCAGGGAACCAACACGCTGGCGACGCTGCATGCCGCCACCGGCGCGGAGGGGTCGCTGTTGAACGGGCGGTTCACTGTGGTGCACAACCGCTACGTTACCTTCACCGGCGGGGCGGAGGGTGGATCCCCTGCCTTCAACACACTCTTGAAAATCACGCTGCGTAACGCGCTGGGCGAGCAGTTGACCCGTTTGTTCGCGGAGGAGCCATGAATCGTCACGGCATGACGCTGATCGAGATGGTGGCGGTATTGCTGCTGCTCGGGATCCTGGCACTCTCGCTGGTGCTGGCGGTGGTGCCGGTCACGCAGGGCCTGCTGATGGCGCGGGGTAGTGTGAATGCGTCGCAGAAATCGCATCTTGCACTCACACGGCTGGTGCGCGAATTCACGGCCATCACGAATGTCGTGTCCGGGACAGGGCAATCGCTCGTCTATGATTTTAGGGATAGTGCCGGCGTCGGGCACCGTCGGACCGTCAATTGGAGCGCCGGCGGGGCGCTGACGCTTGAGGGGGTGCCGCTCACGGACGACGTGGCCGCGTTCGCGTTGCGTTATTACGAGGGCCCCGGCGAGGCCGCGCAAAACAACTGGAGTGCGTCGATGCGGATGGTGGAGATCGTCTTGCAGAGCGACAGTGCCAGCGCCATCGTCTACACGAACAGGGTTTATCTTCGCGGTTTGGAATGATGGTTAGGCGGAAAAGGAGGTGTGCCATGCAAACAAAGGCGTCTCTGAAGAAGAAAGGTGTCGTGCTGGTCGCCGTCAGTCTCTCGATGCTGGCGGCTGGCCTGCTGGGGGCCGCGCTGCTGTCGAGCGTCACGGCCGCGCGTTACCAGCGTCTGTACTTCGATGCCGGCAACCGGGCTTATTATGCGGCCGAGTCGGGGCAGGCCTACGCGTATGCCCAGCGGTCCGCGAATTTCTATTCCATTCCGTCCGGCACGTTCCTGCTGGCTTCCGGCGACCAGTTTGTCCTGAGCAGCCTCAAGGTTGATACCAATCTGGTGGTGACCTCGACCGGCGTGGCGCATGCCGATACCGACCGGGAATCCCGGCAGTCGCTGACGTTCCTGCTGCCTTACAATCCGGTCATTGCCATTGAGAACGTGTTCTTGTGGGCGCAGCAGATGTCGGCGAAGGGCGCGGGAACGATTTCAGGCCCCGGCGGCACGGTTGTCATTACCGGTGATGTGGTGGCCTCGGATCTTCGCGGGGGTACGGACGTGGATGTCTCCACGATTTTCATCGAGGGTGATGCAATATTGAACGCGGCCGGTAATGTCAGTCTTGGTTCCAGTACCCAGCCGGGCAATATCTATATTTCCGGCGATCTGGAACTGCAGGGCGGAACCCCGGTGCTGTATGGAAACGTGCATGTCAGCGGTAATCTCCGGATTTCGCGCGGCACGATTCACGGGGATATGTATATACACGGTGATGTCCAGGCAGCGGGTGGGTTCACGCTGGTCGGCGACAGCCGCATCTATTATGCGGGGGCGTTGATCAGTTGGCCGACGTCAGGGGCCTATGCCGGAAAGGCGGTGGCGCTTGCCGAGGCGGACATGCCCCCGATTCCCGAGATCCAGGGCTCGCCGCAGCTTCGCGCTCCGGGGTGGTACACGAGCAGGGGCTATATGCCGTCGGGGGCACTGGCCAGTAATCTGCGGTTGTACACCACCGCTGATTACAGCGGGGGTTCGAAGGACTCAGTGGCTAATGTGGTGATCGTCAGCGCAGGCGACATCACCATCAACATGAAGGGAACCTTTGTCGGCATGCTGATCGCACCCGACGGCAAGGTCACCTTTGACGGGAAGAGCTTCGAGGGGCTGGTGATTGCCGGTCGCGGGTTTTACGTGGGAGCGGGGAGTCCGGATGTGACGTTCCGAAGCATTACGGAATTCTTCGATGATCCGGATGATTATCCGGTCATTATCGAGTAGACTTGGACAGGGGTGGTTTGCTAACGTACAAACGAAAGGAACGCGTATGAACAAGCGGAGTTGTGGGATTGGGCTGGCAGCGGTGTTGGCGGTGGTGCTACTTGCGGGAACTGGGTGCGAGAAGACGACGACATCGAAGACGCTCGAGGTGACACCGGCTGCGTCGGAGATCGGGCCGCGTGTCGCGGTGGTCCTGACGGCGGCTATTCCAGCCGCGGAAAGCGAGACGCGCCAGTTGTACTATCCGCTGGAATGGACGGTGAGCGATGGTTCCCTTGGATCGCTGCGCGATACCGCCGGCAATTCAGCGGTCTATGTCGCTGGCGATAAGGAGGGCGTGAACACGGTCACGGTACGGGACCAGGCCGGCGCGGAGGGTATTGCCTCAGTGTTGCAGGACCGCTAGGCTCTCGGGAGTGATCATATGGCAGGGAAAAATGGTTCATTTGTCAGTGTGGATGACCGACGTCAGCATCCGCGGTTCGAGGAGCGCAACCGGGTGACGGTCACGGTGCTTTCCGCCCCGGATGTGCCGCAGATCGAGAGTCGCAGTTATTACTGCTGGACGCGGGATTTGTCGGCTGGCGGCATGCGTTTCTGTGTGCATTCGCGGGTGCCGGTCGGTGCGATCCTGAAACTGGAGGTCATGTTTGACGAACCACAGGAGGTCTTCCGGCATATCGGCAAGGTGATGTGGGAGCAGGAATTCAACGATGACGGTATAAGCTCGAACTGGCTTGGGGTGCAGATTACCGAGACCCTCGGCGGGGAGGCCCGTTTCACGGTCTGGAAGCTCTGTGTGGAGAATATAATGAACGCGGTTCATTAGCCGGTTGCACGGGGCGGTTGTTTTCGCTTGCGTCCTTGGCCCGGATAGGCGAGTATTCACCACGACCTTCAGTGTTCAAATGGGTGAAAGTAGGGCTTTTTGATGATTTCTTCCGAGCGCAGTGCGCATGAATTCCATATTCCGGTAATGGGGACCGGGTTTACGATCGGTACCCCGCTTGAAGTGGCCCGCTACGGGATTTCCTCCGTCGTGTCGCTGGTTGACGATGTCCTGATCGAGCAGATGCGGCGCTACTACTGCGCCCGGTTCGGCCGGCCTTGCGAGGCTATCCGTGCAGGCGAGCCGGATATGCGGGCCAGGCGGATCTGCGCCTACCTGGATATGATGCATGACGTGGTTGCGGAGCAGTCCGCCGCCTTGCAGGCGTCTCCCTTCGCGCCGGGGAGCGAGATTACCCGCTATTTTCAATTGTTGCCCGCCTGTGCGTTGAAGACGCGTTACGAGCAAATGCTGGCCGAGACCGATCCGTCGGCGAAGCTGGCTCTCCAGCAGGCGTTGCGGGGGAAGGCGGTTCCCGGCGCGATCGATGTCAACATCATGACCAAACTGGACCGGCTGCCCCGCGAGAATGGGGTCCCGGTTGATGCGCGTTTCAGCGATGCGATCGCGGCGCTGCGCGGCTTTGCCACCAGCAAGGTCTCGTCGGCAATTGTCTTCTCGGCCGGCCTGAATGCGCCGTTGTACAGTTCGCTTGGCGAGTATCCTGATTTCCGTCCCGATGCGTCGGGACGTTCAAGGAAAACGGTGACCCTAAAGGTCAGCGATTACCGTTCCGCCATGATCCAGGGACGGTTCCTGGCCAAGCGCGGGATCTGGGTTTCCGAGTTCCGCGTGGAATCCGGGTTGAACTGCGGCGGGCACGCCTTTGCCACGCAGGGGTATCTGCTGGGGCCGATCCTGGATGAATTCTCGGCGAACCGGGACGAATTGCGGGAACGCCTGCACGCGGACTACAACAAGGGGCTGGAGGCACATGGGGTGCCGCCGGTGGCGGATCCGCGGGACATGCTGATCACGGTGCAAGGCGGGATCGGCACCCATGCCGAACACCGCTCGATGCTCGAGTATTTCAAGGTCGATGGTACCGGCTGGGCGACTCCGTTCCTGGTGGTTCCCGAGGTGACCAGTGTGGATGACGTGCATTTGCAGCGTCTGCTGGCTGCCGGGGAGGCGGATGTGACGCTGGGTGCCACCTCGCCGATGGGTATTCCGTTCTGGACGTTGCGCACGTCGGAGAGCGAGGTGCAGCGGCGCGCCCGCATCGCCAACGGGACCCCCGGGAGTGATTGCCCGAAAGGGTATCTGGAACTGAATGCCGAGTTCCCCGGGGAACCCCTGTGTGTGGCATCTCATGCCTATCAGAAGCAGAAACTGGCGGCGATCGAGGCGTCGGACATGAGCGAGACGCAGAAGGCACGGGTCCGGGAGGATATCCTCGCCAAGTCCTGTATATGCCACGATCTGGCGGGCGGGGCGACATTGAAGCACGGCATCGTGAAGGAGGCGCATACGGCAATCTGCCCGAGTCTGAACATCACGCACTTCAAGATGCTGGCGACGCTGGAGGAAATGGTCGGTCACATCTACGGGCGGCTGACACTGTTCACGGATCCGGATCGCCCGCACATGCTGATTCGGGAGCTGTCGCTGTATGTCGAGCATCTACGGGAGGAACTCACGCGTTTCGCCGACGGGTTCTCGGGACGCAAGCTTTCGTATTACTCGGAATTCAAGAGTAACCTGATCGAAGGTATCAATTACTATCAGGATCGGTTCCTGGATTTCGTGGCCGAGCACCAGGACCGGTTCAGGTCGGACTTGAGCCGCCTGCGGAAGCAGATCGAGCAGATGCAGATCGAGTGCGAGTGCTGCTGATCCGGTTCAGCCGCGAAGATTCCGGCTAAAGCCGGTACTACAAACACGTTCTACCTGATCTTGTGGCGTTTGTAGTTCCGCCTTCAGGCGGTTACTGCGTGCTCAGGGTGTGATGCGGTTCGCCTGGCGTCTGGCATCGCCTGCCGCTTGGCGTGCCCGGATGGCTGAGGACTCCGCGTCGTATGTCTGCTGGCGTGCAGCAGGGGAGATCACCTGGTTCCCTGCAGATTTACCGTCGGCGTGGTAGAATGCCCCTTCCTGGCGTTTGCCATCCAGGTAACGTCCGCAGAAGCGCCTGCCAGCGGCCCAGGTGTACACCCCGAGCCCGTGCTTCTGGCCGTTCTTCCATTGCCCTTCGTAGCGCTCCCCGCGGCTGCTCTGCCAGACCCCGTAACCGTCCAGCTTGCCCGTTTTCCATTCGCCGGCGGCCTGCTCGGTATCGGCCCCGTTGACCCGCCAGATCGCGATGCCCGGACCGGTTGCCTCTTGCGCTGCGCCAAGCCATTCCACGGTCTCGCCGGCAACGGGGGCTGGGTTCCAAAGCCTGACCCCGCTGGCGGAATCGGTCAGCCAGGCCGTGGTCTCGTCCGCATGGATCGTCGTGAGGGCTAGTAGTGCGCAGATGGCAATCGACAGTGGTTCGCTTGTCTTATGCATGGTGATCTCCTGTCCAGTTTCCTGTTTTCTCGATCTCGTCCGCTCGACGCATGAAAATCTCGACGACAGTCGGGTCGAACTGGGTGCCGCAATGGCGCCTGATCTCCTCAATGGCGGCCTCGCGCGGCATCCCTTTGCGGTAGGGTCGGTCCGACCGCATGGCGTCATAGGCGTCCACCAAGGTGAAAATACGCGCACCGAGAGGAATCTGCTCGCCCTTCAGCCCGTTGGGGTAACCGGAGCCATCGAAGGACTCGTGGTGGCAGAGCATCAGTTCGGCGGTATCCTTGAGGTCGGGGCTCTTGCTGATCAGTTCGTAGCCGGTGACGACGTGTTGCCGCATGATTTTCCATTCATCCTCGTTGAGCGGACCAGCCTTGAGCAGGATTGCATCCGGGGTGGCGATTTTGCCGATATCGTGCAGCAGGGCTCCCTGGCGGATGTCGGCAAGCTGTTTCTCCATCATGCCGAAATCGCGCGCGATCATGCAGGTGATGTCCTGCACACGCTGGCTGTGCGCCCCGGTGGCATGCTCGCGGGCGTCCAGCATGGAGGCCATGGCGCGCAGGGTGAAATCGAAGGAGTCGCGTGTCCGCTGCAGGGCGTTCGTCAACTCGATGCTCTTGCGCCGCACCATTTCCTCCAGGTTCTGCTGGTATTCCTGGTTCTCGACACGCAACCGGTGATACTCGAGCGCCCTGCTCAGGGTGATGCGAAGCTGGTTAAGCTGGATCGGTTTCTGGATGAAGTCGTAGGCCCCGTGGCGCAGGCTGTTGACAGCGTTGTCCAGGGTGGCGTCGCCGGTGATGACGATCTTGACCAGCAGGTTGTCGATGGCGCTGATCTGCTTGATCAGGTCGAGCCCGCTCATGTCGTTGAGGTTCAAGTCGATCATGGCGACGTCGAAATACCCCGGGTTCGCGGACACCGCCTCGTAGGCGGCGGTTCCGGTCTCGAAGAGCTGCGCGGAGAACCCATCCATCTCGAGCAGCATCTCGATGATCTTGAGGACCGAGCTGTCGTCGTCGACCACCAGCACCCGCGGTGCCGATACGGTGTGGCTGGTGCCCACCGCGCTTTCGGTTTGCTCCCCCTTGCCTGTGGCAACCGGTGCGTTTTCCGTCCAGATGCAACTGCGGTCACGTCCATTGCGCTTGGCGACATAGAGTGCCTCATCGGCTCTCGCCATCAGGATATCGCTGCTGATCATGGCCCCGTCGCGGGTACGGCTTCCGGCGGCCCCGATGGATACGGTGCAGTGCAGTGCGTGGGCGTCTTCACAGAAGGTGTGGGCGCGGACCGCCTCGATCATGCGATTGGCCAGTTTGCCCAGGCTGGCGGGGTCGGCATCCGGCAGGATCACGATGATCTCGTCGCCACCGTAGCGGGCAATCAGGTCGGAACTGCGGCACACGCTGCGGGCGATCTGCCCGAGTTCCTTCAGGACCCTGTCTCCGGTGATATGACCGTAGTTGTCGTTGACCAGCTTGAAATGGTCGATATCCAGGATCATGATGCTGGTTGAAAACCCGTAGCGGGCCGCCATTTGCCATACGCCGGGCAGCTCGTCCTGGAGGTGGTGCCGGTTGTAGAGCCCGGTGAGTTCATCCCGCACCGCCAGCTCGCGGATGCGGTGGAAGGCGATCAGGACCGTCGTAAGATGGTTGGCTGCATGGTACAGGAACGAGATGTCGGAGTCGCTGCACTGGTAGTCCGCCGGTGGCACGAACGCCAGGATACCGGTGACAAGCCCGTTGCTGATGATCGGGAAGGTGAAGGCGTTGCAGGGATCATCGATTCCGGTTTCGCTGACATCGACACCGGATGCCTGCAGTTTCACGCGTTCGGGGATCTCAGAACCGCTTAGCATCTGGTATCGTTTCCTGATCAGTATCTCGACCTGGCGGAGGAAGGAGGGGGTGACGGCGCGGCGCAGCGTACCCACCATGATCGCCTTCCCGTCCTTGTCCTGGCGGCTCAGGATGGCCGTGGCTACCGAGGGGAGTGCCTGGCCGAGGTCGCGGGAAAGATTCCCCAGGGCCTGTTCGAGGCTGGTGGCCTCCATGGCCGTACGCGTGTTCTCGCGCAGGATGCTGAGCTGGTATTGGATGTGGTCCAGCGAGACATGGTTGCTGCCGGCGATGCGGCTGCGCATGCGGCGGGCTTCCGCCAGGACATTTTCGGTGAGCTCACGGAACGAGACCGGTTTCTCGAGGATGGTGTGTACCCCCACCGCGGCCGCGCGCTCCCTGAGTTCATCCTGTATGTAGCCACTGAAGACGACCACGCCCATCCAAGGCCAGATACGCAATGCCTCACTAAGGAACGTGATGCCGTCCATCGGCTCCATCATCAGGTCCGTGACCACGACATCGAAACGGTGGCTAAGCAGGATCTGGAGGCCTTCCCCGCCCTCGCGGGCGGTCATGACGTTGCAGCCGGCGCGCGTCAGGCATTGCTCAACGAGATTACGCAAGGCATTGTCGTCATCCAGTACCAGCACGCTGACCTGCAGGCACTTATTGGCGTCCTGATCCGGTGCCGCTTGGCCCAGTCCGTCTGTTCCGATTATTTGCATAGTGCAGATTAGTCGAGTTTCGACGGTAAATCAAGTGCAGGATTCAAACGGGAAGCGATGCCGGTGCAGGCCGAGCGCGTCGCGCATCTCCAGGATCTGTGCCCGCAGCACGGCATTCAGCGGCACGCCCGTTCCTCGCCGTTGCTGCCAGGCCAGGTGCTCCTTCTCGCCGGACGTATAGATTCGCTCCTGGCCCGGGGCCTTGCTGGAGGCTCTTAACTGCCGCAGGATATCGCCAGTGGTCTTCTTGAAGGCGTCGACCTCCGTGAAGGCGGCGATGTTGATCGCCATGAAGAAATGCCCCAGGCGATAGGGGATCTTGGCTCCGGTCTCGTCGATCCCGAGAAGCTGCTTGAGGAAGGCCCCCTGCTGTAGGGCGGCGGACAGGATCTCGACAACCGTCGCGTAGCCGTACCCCTTGTAGCCGCCGAGTTCCTCGCCGATGCCACCGACAGGGCAGAGCGCGGCCGTGCCATCGACCAGGGCGGTCAGCACGGCTTGCGGATCGGTCATGGGCTTGCCGTCCTGGTCGATCACCCAGCCGGGCGGGAGCAACTTCCCCTCGCGGGCGTATTGCTCGATCTTGCCGCGCTGGCTGATGGAGGTGGCGTAGTCATTCGTGAAGATGAAGTCCTCGTCGGTGGGCATGCCGAACACCAGCGGGTTGGTGCCGAGCATGTTCTCCACGCCGAATGTGGGGGCGATCGACGGCCGCGCATTGGTGCCGGTAAGGCCGATCATGTTCTCGCGGCAGGCCATCATCGGGTAGTAACCGGCAATGCCGTAATGGGTCGAGTTGCGGGCGACCACCATGCCGAGTCCGTATTGGCGAGCCTTCCCGATGGCCATTTGCATGCAGCGGCTGGCGATGACCATGCCCATGCCGTCGTGACCGTCGACGACGGCGGTCGCGAGATGATCGCGCACGACCTCGACCACCGTGACGGGGTTCTGGATACGGTCATGCACGATGCGGTCATAGTAGATGGGCTTGAGGCGCCCGATGCCATGCGAGTCAATCCCGCGCTTGTCCGCCGTGATCAGCACCTCCGCGCAGATCCGGGCATCCCCGTCGGGAACGCCGATCCCCTTGAAGACATCGACCATGAAGGCTTCCATCTGATCAAACGCGATATGGCATTCCGGCTTGTCCATTGGCTCTCCTCGTTTTTGTTGATTTCAACTCCCGCCTGGGGTGAGCGTGAAGATCAGCAGCACGGTGGCTCCGTAGGCAAGCACGGTCAGCAGCAGCGGGACATCGCTGAGCAGCAGCTTTTCCGGACGGTCGCCCTTGTCCTGGCGGTAGAGCAGGTCGAGGTAACGGAAGATCCCGAACATGACAATCGGGATCGTGAAGCCCAGCCGGCTGGATCCGAATTTCTGCACCGTCTCTGGCCAGAGCGTGTAGATGGCGTAGGCCACGATCGTCGCGGCACTGACGGCGGCGATCAACTGGTCGAGAAGCTGCAGGTCGTATTTCTGCAGGCTGATCCGCTGGCGGGCGGTGGCGGTGCTCTCGATCGAGCCTTTCTCCTGGCGGCGCTTGCAGAGTGCCAGGAAGAGTGCCAGCAGGAACGTGCAGAGCAGCAGCCAGGGTGAGATCGGGACGGGGGGGTCCTGGAAAACCGCCGCACCGGCAATGGCGCGCAGCACGAACCCCGAGGCAATGATGAAGACATCCAGCAGGGCGACGCGCTTGAGGAACAGCGAGTAGGCGACCTGCAGGACGACATAGCCGAGCATGACGTTGAAGAACGGGCGGGATAGCAGCCAGCCCGCCGCCAAGGCGGTGACGAGCAGGCCGGCGGCGATGAGGGCAGCCTGGAACGGCCGGATCCGCCCGGAGGCGATTGGCCGGTAGCGCTTGGCGGGATGCTCGCGATCGTTCTTCAGGTCGAGCAGGTCGTTGATCAGGTAGACCCCGCTGGAGCACAGGCAGAAAAGCAGGGCGGCAGGTACGACCAGGCGCAGGCCGGCAAGCAGCTCGAGGTGCTGGGTCTTGTCGCCATAGCCGAAGCCGAGTGCGGCGAATATGACGGCGTTCTTCGACCATTGCGTCACGCGCATCGCGGCCAGCAGGCTGATGACGAAGGATGCGCCGGGATTGGTTTTGTGTTCCATTTTGTTCCTGACGGGTTAGAGATCGAGCACCGATTCCAGGTCGCTGTCGGCCGGAATACCCAGGCGGCGGGCCTGCCGGTAATGTTCGCGGGAGACGTCGTAGTCCGGGGCGGGGGAACGCAGCAGCACCTGTACAAGGTTGTAGTGGGCAATCCCGTTGTCGGCATCCAGCTCCAGGACGCGCTGGAGCTGTTGCCGTGCACCCTCCAGGTCTCCCGTTCCGAGTCTGGCCGTTGCAAGCACCAGTGCAGCCAGCGGTTCTTCAGGGGCCTTGCCCGTCAGGGCCTCCATGGCCGCCTGTGCCTCGGCGAAACGGCCCGCGCGGCAAAGCTCGGCACCGCGCTCGATCTCCTTGCTGACATCCGGCGGCAGGGATGGGGCCAAGGCGGCCCGCGCGTCGGTCTTGTTCTGCGCCAGTAAGTCCATCAGTTGCTGCCGGCAGTAGGACACCCGGAACTGTACCAGTTCAGACTGATGCTCGGGGAACCGCTCCGAGAAATCGCGGTAGGCGGCAATCGTGGCACCGTAAAGCCGGGTGGCGTCCTGTTTCCGGCCCGACTCAAGCTCCAGGTCGGCCTTCTCGATCAACCTGGAAATGGAACTGAATTGGCGCTCGGCGGAATCCTGCGCCTGGAGTGCGGCTGGCACGGCCGTCATGGCCGCCAGCGCGAACAGGGTCGCGAGGCGGGATGCGTATAATCGGTAATGGGTTTTCATGCAGGTACTCTAGGGTATCTACCGCCTGTCTGGCAAGTTCGGAATGCAGTTCAGAATGCAGTCGTACCGGCGAGCCGATAACTTCACTGCCGCCCGCCGACCTTGTGTCGGTGGAGGCCAACGTTGAGATGGGGGCTGCGGCCACTCAACTTCAGAACGTTCTTCATCGCGCCCAGGGAGTTGCATAATTGTAGCAACAATGGAATGTAGGGCACAATATTGTATGGTCATTTGCCGGGCGTGGTGGCGGCAGGCGCGGCATTTCTTTATTGTTAAGTCTTTGTTGGCGTAATAACTACGGCCATTTTAACGAGGCGTGATTCAGTCTGGCACGGTCCTTGCGAAGTGACCGTGACGTTTCCCGTAATGCGGGAATGACGGATACTGGTGGTTTGTTCGCGTAACAGTGTCTGTCAACTGGCAGGCTTCAAGCGGACAAAAACAGCGGAAGGAGGGTGGTTGTATGAGCGGGAAAGTAGGGACGTTCTGTATGCTGGCTGCTGGCGGGTTGCTGGCGGGTGCCGGCGCGGTATGTGCGCAGGAGGAAGGCGGTGGCGTGAGTGCCGAGATGTTTACCATCAACAATGTCTGGATGATGGTGGCGACCTTCCTGGTCTTTGTCATGCATCTGGGGTTCGCGACGGTCGAGACCGGGTTGACTCGGGCCAAGAACACGGTCAACATCCTGTTCAAGAACACGGCGATTGTCGCCATCGGGTTGCTGACATACACGCTGATCGGGTTCAACCTGATGTATCCCGGCGATGTCGGCACGGATTGGAATGGCTTCCTGGGGTTCGCGGGATTCGGGATCGGCACGGATGCCGCCGGCCTGACATCGGCCTATAATCCGGGCTACACCTACTGGACGGATTTCCTGTTCCAAGGCATGTTCGCGGCGACGGCGGCGACGATTGTTTCCGGCGCTGTGGCGGAACGTGTGAAACTGGCTCCTTTTCTGATCTTCTCCACGGTATACGTGGCCCTGATCTATCCGGCGGTCGGTTCCTGGAAGTGGGGCGGCGGCTGGCTGGCGGGAAGGGGCTTCCATGATTTCGCCGGCTCGACGCTGGTCCATTCGGTGGGCGGCTGGGCGGCGCTGGCAGGCGTGTTGCTGCTGGGACCGCGTTTCGGCAAGTATGTCAACGGCAAGATCCGCCCGATCATGGGGCACAACATGCCGCTGCTGACGATCGGCGTTTTCCTGCTCTGGCTGGGGTGGTTCGGGTTCAACGGCGGTTCCGTGCTGTCGGCCGATCCCGGTGGCGTATCCTATGTGCTGACGACCACCTCGCTGGCGGCGGCGGCCGGTATCATCGGGGCGATGATCATCTCCTGGCTCGTCCAGAAGAAGCCGGATCTGTCCATGGTGCTCAACGGCTGCCTGGCCGGGCTGGTCGGGATAACCGCCGGCGCGGATGTGCTCGGCATCCGGACGGCGATCCTGGTCGGGCTGATCTGCGGGGCGGTTGCGGTCCTGTCGGTGATGGCGTTTGACAAGGTCCGGGTCGATGATCCGGTGGGTGCAACCACCGTGCATCTGGTCTGCGGTGTCCTTGGCACGTTGTTTGTCGGTGTGTTCGCGAATGGCGTTACGCACACGGCTACCGGTAGCGAGCTTGGCTACACCATCTCGATCGGCACGCAGTTGCTCGGCATCGCGAGTTACGCGGCCGTCTGTTTCCCGGCGGCGCTGATCATCTTCGGCGTGCTGAAGGCAACCGTCGGTATCCGGGTTCACGAGGACGAGGAGATAAAGGGACTGGATATCGGCGAGCATGGCATGGAGGCCTATTGCGGGTTCCAGATCTTTACCTCGCAGTGATCGGTTATCCTGGCAAGCGTGAACGAGTGAATAGAAAGTGAAGGTGAAAAATGAAATTGATAGTGGCCTATATCCAGCCGGAGAAACTCAACGCGGTCAAGCAGTCGCTCTACGACAAGGAGATCTACAAGATCTCAGTGACTAATGCACTGGGCTGCGGCCAGCAGAAGGGGTATCACGAGTCCTACCGCGGTGTTGATATCGAGGTCAACCTGCTCAAGAAGGTGCGTATCGAGATCGGGGTGAACGACGATTTCGTGCAGCCGACCATTGACGCGATTATCAGTGGCGCGCGCACCGGCAAGATCGGGGATGGCAAGATCTTCGTGATGGCCTTGGATAATTGCATCCGTATCCGTACGGGTGAAACAGGCAATGCGGCGATCGGGTAACCGGTCGGACATTGCAACTCCGCCTGCGGGGGACGGGCGTCATCGCCCGTCCCCCGCTTTTTGTTACTCCGTCGTAAACGTCCCTTTCCTCAGGAACTGCAGCGTCAGGCCGATGACCTCGCGGTCGCGCATGAGGAAGGGGTGCGAGACCGGGACGGTGATGAAATCCTGCATGCCTTTGAACCGGGTGCGCGCGATTGCCACCTTGCCGTCATCCGGTCCGGGGATGAGGCCGGACAGGATCCAGTTGATGGAGTGGCTCCCGGCAATCACACCGGTCTCCAGCGGCGTCGCCGGCAGCGTGGCCGGCAAGGCGTTCGTGCCGGTCCCGAGTTGTTGGCCCGCCGGACCGTTGATCCAGTCGAACAGGGCGAAAGCGCCCAGCTTGTCAACCACTTCGCTACCCTGGCTGGGCGGGCCGAGCATGACCAGCCGTCCGGCGTTGTGCAGTTGATGGTCCCGGAAGTACTGGCGCAGCACGATGTTGCCCAGCGAATGCGCGACAAAATGAATCCTCGCCGGGTTGGCGAACTGGCAGCGCACGATCAGCGGGGCCAGATGGTCGTCGGCTAATTGCTTGACGTCGTTCTCCGTGGTCGGATAGTCCAGCGTATAGACCCGGTAGCCGGCCTCCGTAAGGGCCTTCTGCATGTGCCGCATGCTGCGCGTCGAACGTGCCAGCCCGTGCAGCAGGATGACGGTTTCCCGCGGCGGTGTGTCGGCAGGGGGTGGGTGGGGGTCGTTTTCGGCCATGAGTGCAGGCGCTGCCAGCAGCAGGCTGCATAAGACAATGAGGCGCGTGGTTGTGTGTGCTGGCATTATGTCGCTCCGTTGCCTACCGCTCCGGACGCTGGCGGGCGATGACCGTGTCGACGGCTTGCATGATCAAGGGTGTCGAGGTGATGGCGTTCATCGAGCGGCGGATGTCGACCCAGTCCGAGAGACCGGACAGGTATTGTATCAGGTGACAGCGGAAATGCAGGGCGGCCCCGCGATCAGGATCGAACCCGCTGCGCCGACGGCAGCGGCCTTCCTTGACCTTGAGTTCGACCAGCCGCGACAGGTGCGTCTCGATGACCGTCCGAAGTTCCGCCAGGCTGCGCTTACGGACCGGTTCGCCACGCCATAGCCGTTCGGCATCCTCGAAGATCCAGGGATTGCCCACCGCCCCGCGGGCGATCAGGACGCCGTCCAGTCCGCATTCCTTTAGCCGGTCCACGGCCTCGCGGGCGGTGAAGAGCCCGCCGTTACCGAGTACCGGAATGGTACTGCGGGCCTTGATGGCGCGGATCTGCTCCCAGTCCACCGGCCCGCGGTGTTGCCGGGTGGCGTAGCGGCCGTGGATGGCGATGGCGGCCGCGCCGGCCTCTTCCGCCGCCTGCGCGATTTCAGCGATGCGCGAGCGATCCTGCTCGTAGCCGATCCGGGTCTTCAGCAGCACCGGCAGGCTGACGGCGCTACAGACGGCCTTGATGATCGCGCCGATTGTCTCCGGGGTGCGGATGAGCGCGGCCCCCGCGCCCTTGGCGACGATCTTGCGCACGGGACAGCCGGCGTTGATGTCGATCGCGACGAACCGCCCGGTTTTCTCGATCATGGCGGCGGTGGTGGCCATGACGTCTGGCTCGCCGCCGTAGATGTGGCCCGCGACCGGACCTTCGTCATCTCGCGTCTCGAGCAGGTGCCAGGAGGGGAGCGAGTTGCGTATCAGCCCCTGGGCAACGGCGACCTCGTTATAGAAAAGCCCGCCGCCGAAATCATGGCAGACCGATCGGAAGGCCGCGTCGGTGTAACCGGCCATGGGGGCGAGCCAGAAGGGTGAGTTGATTGTCAGTTTGCCAAGTTGCATGCGATCCATTCCTTCACCCGTTCGGCGGGTAGTCCCATCACGTTGGTGTACGAGCCTTCGTAGCGTGCGATAATGTTTTTGCCAAGGCTGTCGATATCATAGGCCCCGGCGCGGTCGACCGGGTTGACCGCATCAAGGTAGACATTGATGATTTCATCACTGAGCGTATGGAAGAATACCCGCGAGGTCTCCACCCGGACCTGCGGCTTCGGGTCATTCGGGCAGGCCAGTACATACCCCGTGTGCACGGTTTGCATGTGACCGGATTCCGCTTTCAGCATGGCGAACGCCGCCGCGCGCGTGTGCGGCTTGCCGAGGCAGCGGCCATTCAGGTCGACCGTGGTGTCGGCGGCGATCACGGCGGCGGCGGGGAACCGCTGGTGGCACCAGGCCCACTTGCGCAGCGCGTTCTCGCGCACCATGCCGTCCGGGTCGGCGGGATAATCGACCTCCTCGACGTCGGGGTGGACCGTCTCGAACGTCAGCCCGAGGTCCGTCAGTATTTTCTGTCGCCGGGGAGACCGGGACGCGAGTATCACGTTAGTGTTCATGGCGGGGAATCTATCACGGGTCGATGAAATGCAAAAGCAAAATTGGATCGTAAACATCATGAACTGATCGCTAATACTTTGTGTTCCCGGCTATTTTGTGGTTAAGTGAAGTTTGTCTGAAGAAAGGGCAGCGCACAGGCGTTATAGACGTAAAGCAGGAGGTATGCGATGGATTATGTCAAAGTCGTGGTGGCGGGTGCCTTGCTGGGCGGGGCTTATGCGAATGCGAATCCGACGGTCAATCTGGCCGATGCGCACAAGCTGCGCGACGCCGGCAATCCGGCAGAGGCCTATGTCGGCTATACGAATCTGGTGCTTGATGCGCAGATCCCGCCGCACATCGGCACGATCGCCCTGCCGCAGGCGGTCGACTGCCTCGGGAGTCTGAACCGGGTCAAGGAGGCGGATGCCCTGCTGGAATCAGCGGCAACCGTGCATGCCGGTAATTGGCGGATGCTGGCGGCGGTGGCGGACGCCTATGGGCGTCTACAGCCCCAGGGCGTGATCGTCGCGGGCACGTTCGAGCGCGGGCATCACCGCGGCGATGGCCGCGTCGTCAATACCCGGTCGCGCGACCGCGTACTGTCGCTGCGCCTATACGCCAAGGCCCGGCGGTTGGCGCTGGAAAACAGCCAGACCGGTGCCGAAGTCGGCAGCCTGCTGCTGACTTTTGCAAAAGCACTCATGCCTGCGGAGCCCTGGCGCCTGCAACTGCTCACCGATCTGTCCGATCCGTCCGATCTGCCCGATTACGAGGAGTTTCAGCGCTGGGGCTATCGCGGTGGTGACCAAGGCTATGCTCCGGCGGATGCCGAGGGTAATCCCGTGTTCTTCGCGTTGCCTGCTACCTACGAGGTGGCTGCCAGCGACGGCGAACGCTGGCGGATGTTGCTGGATGAGGCGCGACGGCACTATTCACCGATGGCGTCGGAATGCCTACAGCAGCGGGCCGACTTCGCCTACCGGCTTTTCGGGGTGCAGACGCTGCAGGAGTTCAGTTGGTTCTTCCGGCAGGCACCGTCGGATGCCGGTACGCGCGATGCCGCCTTCGCGCTGCACACCCTCGGCGACAATGAGACGATTGCCCGCCTGGCTAGCGGCATCAAGCGCTTCGCGCTGCCAGCGGACTGGGATTTCATCCGCATGTACAGTGAATTGGCCGGTCTGGAGGCCGCCTCGGGCAAGGATTCTGTCAAAGGCGACAGCGCAGGTGCCCTGGATCAGCTTGCCTCCATATACGAGAACCGGCGTCAGTATCCGAAAGCCGCCGCCATGGTGGCGCTGTGCATACAGCGGCACGGCGACTACCGTGATAAGGCAAGACAGAAACGCCTCGACCAGATCGTCAAGCCCTGGGGGCAGTTCGAGAACGCCCAGGCGGTTCCGGCCGGCAGCGCGGCGACGGTGGAGTATCGCTACCGTAACGGTGGACGCGTGGCGCTGGAGGCTCAGAAGGTCAACATGGCGTTACTGCTGGAGGATGTCCGGCAATACCTTGCCGGTAATCCGCGCGAGCTGAAGCACGAGAAGATTGACATCGGCAACATCGGCCATCGGCTGATTCACCAGGACGAAAAGAAATACCTGGTTGGCAAAGCCGCGGCCTGGACCGAGAAACTGGCCCCGTTGCCGGAGCATTTTGACCGGCTGGTGACTCTGACCACGCCGCTCAAGACGGCGGGGGCGTATCTGCTGACGGCTGAAATGGAGGGAGGCAATACGAGCAGTGTGCTGATCTGGATCGAGGACACCGTCATTGCCGAGAAGCGTCTCGACGGCAAAACGCTTTATTACGTGGCGGATGCCCTGACCGGCCAGCCGGTTGCCGGTGCGACGGTTGATTTCTTCGGCTCTCGCCAGGAATTCACCCATGCACGGGTTTCCCCGGCCCGGCGTTATAACATCCTCGCTAAACGGTTTGCTCAGAAAACGGATGCTGACGGTATGGTTGTCCTGGAAACCGCCGAGGATGCCGACCGGTTCCAGTGGCTGATCGCCGCCTCGGTCACGGATCCGTCGGCCGCCGCCGACGTGGTGGCGCATGCGCGGTTTGCATTCCTGGGCTATACATATCCCTTCGGCGGGCGGCGCCACGACGAGGAATACAACCAGACCCGGATCTTCACCATCACGGACCGTCCGGTTTACCGTCCGGGGCAGGATGTCAAGTTCAAGCTCTGGGTGCGGCAGGCGCAGTATGATCTGCCGCAGGATTCCTCGCGCTTTGCCGGGCAGTCTTTTACGGTGAACATCTTCAACCCGCGCAACGAGAAAATCCTGGAAAAAGCCTTTACGGCGGATGCCTACGGCGGGCTCGATGGAGAGCTGGCTCTGCCTGCGGATGCGCCCCTCGGCGTCTACCGGGTGCATGTTGATGGCGAGGGCGGGCAGGGGACGTTCCGGGTCGAGGAATACAAGAAACCGGAATTCGAGGTGACGGTGGATGCCCCTGGAAAGCCGCTGATGCTGGGGGACTCGATCACTGCCACGATACGGGCGTCTTATCTCTTCGGTGCGCCGGTTACCGCGGCTACGGTGAAAGTCAAGGTGGCTCGGACGGCGCACAGCACCGACTATTATCCCATCGGCCGCTGGGACTGGTTCTACGGGAACGGCTATGGCTGGTTCGGCTATGACTATGACTGGTATCCCGGCTGGGGCCGTTGGGGTTGTCCGCGTCCGCGCGGCTGGTGGTGGCCGGTGCGGCAGGATCCGCCTGAACTGGTGGCCGAGATCGAGCAGCCGATCGGTGCCGACGGCAAGGTGACGATCACGATTGACACCGCTATGGCGAAGGCCATGCACAGCGACCAGGATCACCGCTACACGATCAGTGCCGAGGTGACCGATGCCTCGCGCCGCACGATCACCGGCAGCGGCTCGGTCATTGCCGCCCGCGACCCGTTCCGCGTCTTCGTGCAGGTCGACCGCGGCTATTACAAGGCGGGGGCCACCGCACAGGCCACGGTCAGCCTGCGCGGGGCCGATGGCTCGCCGATGACCGGTTCCGGCACGGCGACACTTTACCGGGTGACGTACAACGACGGCACACCGGTCGAGACAGCGGTGGAATCCTGGCCGCTGGAAACCGATGTGTCGGGTGTCGGGCGGCTACAGTTCGTCGCGGCCCGCGCGGGTCAGTACCGGCTTGCGGCGGTGATGGGCATCAGCAACGGTGCTAATGGCATCGCCGTGCAGCGAATTCCGGCTGAAGCCGGTACTACGAACGCTTCACTATCACCGGGGATTCCGGCTGAAGCCGGTACTACGAACGCTTCCCGGTTGGCTGCTGATGGGAACGCTCCGTTTGTAGTCCCGCCTTCAGGCGGTCCCGTGCGTGAGGGTGCCTATGTGTTCACCGTGGCGGGGGCGCCGGCTGAGCCGACGGATTTCCGGTTCAACGCGATTGAACTGGTGCCGGAAAAACCCGCCTACGCGGCGGGCGAAACCCTGCGGTTACGCATCAATACCGCCCGATCCAACAGCACCGTGTTGCTGTTCGTCCGCCCCACCAACGGCATTTATCTGCCGCCGCAGACCCTGCGACTGACCGGCAAAAGCACCGAGGTGGAAATCGCGGTGACGCAGAAAGATATGCCGAACTTCTTTGTGGAGGCGCTGACGATCAGTGATGGCAAGGTGCATGCCGAGCTGCGCGAGATCGTGGTGCCGCCCGAATCGCAGGTGCTTGATGTCGAGGTGCTGCCGAAAGCCGTCCGTTGCGCGCCTGGCGAGCAGGCCACGGTTCAAGTCCGCGTCACCGATGCCGACGGGAAACCCTTCGCCGGCTCGACCGTGCTGACAGTCTATGACCGTGCGGTGGAGTATATTTCCGGCGGCTCGAACGTACCCGAGATCCGGGCCTTCTTCTGGAAATGGCGCCGGCAGCACCAGCCGTCCACCCGCAGCAGCGTTGAACGCTGGCGCGGCAACATCGTGCATCCGAACCAGGTGGCGATGCAGGCCCTCGGTCTTTTCGGGCATCTGGTGGCGGAAATGGAGGATGCCGGGTTCGCCGTCCGTGGCGGAGGGGGCGAAAGAAAGGTCATGCGCTCGCGTCAGTCTGGGTTTGCGTTGGGTATGGCGGTCCCGATGGAGGACTCATCGAGGGATCTGCGAATGGAAGGGTCCGTTTCATTCAGCATGGCTCCGGCATCGGCGGCGGAGATGGATAGAATCGCCGTGGATGAGGATGCCTCTTCCGGTGCGGAGGATCCCGGTGCCGCCGCCGTGACCGTGCGCACGCAGTTCGCCGATACCGCCTTCTGGGCGGCCAGTCTGGAGACCGACGCCAATGGCGAGGCCGAAGTGTCGTTCAAGATGCCGGAGAGTCTGACCTCCTGGCGCGTCAAGGCCTGGACGATGGGACACGGCACACGCGTCGGTGAAGGCGCTGCCGATATCGTGACCACCAAGAACCTGCTGCTGCGGCTACAGGCCCCGCGTTTCTTCGTGGAGAAGGATGTGGTCACACTCTCGGCCAATATCCACAACTACTTCGAGTCGGCCAAGACCGTCCGAGCCGTGCTGGAACTCGACGGCGGGGTGCTGGAGGCGCTTGGCGACAGCGCGCGTGATGTCGATGTACCCGCCGGTGGCGAGGTGCGGGTGGATTGGCAAGTCCGCGCGACAGGCGAGGGGGAGGCGGTGATCCGCATGAAGGCGCTTGGCGATGAGGAATCCGACGCCATGCAGTTGAGTTACCCGGTTTATGTCCACGGCATGCTCAAGACCGAATCCTTCAGTAGCGTGGTGCGGCCGGATGCGGATCAGGCGCAGATCACGTTCACGGTGCCGACGGAACGCCGTCCGACGCAGAGCCGTCTGGAGGTGCGCTACTCGCCGACCTTAGCCGGGGCGATGGTGGACGCCCTGCCGTATCTGGTCAATTATCCCTACGGCTGCACCGAGCAGACGATCAACCGCTTCCTGCCCACGGTTATCACACAGAAGATCCTGCTGGAAAGCGGCGTGAGTTTGGCCGCTATCCGCGAAAAACGGTCGAATCTCAATGCGCAGGAGATCGGTGACGATGCCGAGCGGGCGAAGCAGTGGCAGCGCTGGAACGAGAATCCGGTGTTCGACGAGGCTGAAGTCGCCAAAATGGTCAGCGAGGGCGTCAATCGTATCTCCTCCATGCAGAACGCCGATGGCGGTTGGGGTTGGTTCTTCGGCTACGGCGAGCGCTCCTTTGCCCATACCACCGTCGTGGTCGTGCGTGGCCTGCTGGTGGCGCGCGCGAACGGTGCCGCGATTGTGCCCGGTGTGATCGAGAACGGACTCGGCTGGCTGCTGCGCCATGAGCAGGAGCAGGTCGAACGACTGGAGAAACCCGAGGATCACAAGGCGTATAAACGGTATGCCGACAATCTTGACGCCAGTGTCCACATGACGCTAGTGGAAGGCGGAATCCGCAACGACAAGATGACCGACCTCCTTTACCGCGATCGGACGGAACTTTCGGTTTACGGGAAATGCCTGCTGGGCATGACGCTGCACCGGCTGGAACGCGCCGACGAACTCGCGATGGTGTTGCGCAACATCGAGCAGGTGCTGGTGGTCGATCCCGAAAACCAGACCGCCTGGCTGGAGCTGGGCAATGACGGCTACTGGTGGTCCTGGTACGGCAGCGAGTTCGAGGCCCATGCCTATTACCTCAAGTTGCTGGCGGCGACCGACCCCAAAGCGGAAAAGACGGCCGGACTGGTCAAGTACCTGCTCAACAACCGCAAGCACGCGACCTATTGGAACAGCACTCGCGATACCGCGCTGTGTGTCGAGGCCATGGCCGATTACCTGCGTGCTAGCGGCGAGGGCAAACCCGATATGACGGTTGAACTGCTGGTCGATGGTGTGCAGAGGAAGTCCGTGCGCATTACGCCGGATGCCTTGTTTGACTTCGACAATCGGTTCGTGCTCGAAGGTGCGGAACTGACCGATGGCGACCACACGCTGACCGTTCAGCGCACTGGCAAAGGACCGGTCTACTTCAACGCCTATCTCGCTAACTTCACGCTGGAGGATCCAATCAAGGCTGCCGGTCTGGAAATCAAGATCCAGCGTCAGGTGTACCGCCTGATCCGCGACGACCGTGACACCGCCGTCGCCGGCTCTCATGGACAGGCCGTCTCGCAGCGCACCGAACGCTACCGGCGCGAACGGCTGGAGAGCGGGGCGACGGTGGCCAGTGGAGACCTGATCGAGGTGGAACTCGAGATCGAGAGCAAGAACGATTACGAGTACATCATCGTCGAGGACATGAAGGCGGCGGGATTCGAGGCGGTGGATCAGCGCAGCGGCTATCTGCCCAACGACATGGGTGCGTACGTCGAGCTGCGCGACGAACGCGTGGCGTTCTTCGTGCGCCGACTGGCACGCGGACGCCACAGCGTCGCCTACCGCTTGCGGGCGGAGATCCCGGGCCAGTACAGCGCGCTCCCGGCCAAGGCCGCCGCCATGTACGCCCCGGAACTCAAGGCTAACTCCGACGAGATCAAGCTCGGGGTGGGGGATGGGAAGTAAAGTCGAAATTAGGAAAGTCGAAAGTCAGTTGATCGGGAGGCCGCGAAATAACGGTGAGGTAACTTTCTAGGGGGTAAAGTAAACCTAGGACGGGCACCCTTGCCTGTCCATCCGAGAAAAGGTCCTTTGGCAGCCGGGCGACTTTTGCTCGGAGGTCGGGCAAGGTGCCACGACCTACATTGAGACAAGCCGAAATGGGAGGAGGTCAGAGATCGAGTGGCCTCGGCCGCGTAGGACGTGGATCCCGAGGATAAGTTGATTTCGACTTTCGACTTTCCAAATTTCTGCTTTTCCCCAGCCCCTACTTCTCCCCGATGGTCCAGATGCCGTCCCAGTTGGCGGGTGGAGTCGCGGCTAGGTTGGCGCAGCGCTTGGCGTAGATCGCGGCGACGGGGTCGTCGGCGAGCGCCGCGAAGCGTTCCTGCGCCCCAGCGAAGTCGCCGGCGTAGTAGGTCTCCAGCGCGGTTTGGAACGCCGCCAGCGGTTCGTGGCGCGCTTCTGCCGCTTCCGGCAGCATCGGCTCGAAGATCGTGATCGGTTCAGCCTTGCCGACGACCCGCACGCGCGAAAGCTCGCGTACGGGGAACGTATTGCCGATCGCCCGTCGCGTGTTGTGCGAGATCATCAGGAACGTGCCGAACTGCTTGTTGATGCCCTCCAGCCGCGCGGCCAGATTGCCGGCGTCGCCGAGAAATGTGTAGTCGAATCGTTGGTTCGAGCCCATGTTGCCGACCACCACCGGACCGGTATTGATACCGATGCGCACGTAAAGGTTGCTGCCGTAGCGCGTGTTCAGATCCGCCCGCATGGCGGCCAGCTTCGCCTGACATTGCAGCGCCGCCCGTACGGCCCGCACGGCGTGGTCGGTCTGCTCCAGCGGCGCGTTCCAGAAGGCGATGATCGCATCCCCCTCGTACTTGTCGATCGTGCCGCCGCTTTCGAGGATGATATCGGTCATGGCCGTGAGATATTCGTTAAGCAGTCCGGTAAGCTGGGTTGGTGAAAGTTTTTCCGAGATCGACGTGAACCCCTGGACATCTGAGAAAAAGATCGACAGTACCTTCTCCTCGCCCCCGAGCTTCAGTTGCTCGGGGTTCTCCATCAGCTTCTCGATCACGATAGGACTGAGATACTGCTTGAACGCGCCCTTGATGAAGCGCTTCTGGCGTCCTTCCACGGCGTAGTTGACAATCACGGCGGCGACCATCGCCAGCAGCGCCGCGCTGATCAGCGGGGCGACCGGCAGCCAGATCCCCTGGCGGTAGGCGATAAAACCGACGACAATCGAGAGTGTGTTCAAACCCGCAAATGCCAACACGATGGAGGACGAACGGCGCGAGCAGCGGACGGTGATGCCAGCCAGGAGCGCGATGGCAATCAGGCCCAGCCACACCCATGACGGCGGGCATTCACGGATAAAATCGCCCGACAGGAAATTGTCGAGAAACGTGGCGTGGATTTCCATGCCGGGATAGGTTTTCCCCATCGGTGTCGGTTTCAGGTCCATCAGCCCGGGAGCGGTCATGCCAATCATGACGTATTTCCCCTTGAGTTCCGCCGGATCAATCGTCGGGCGTTCCCCTGCCTGCAGGTTGGCTTCGGATTGCATCACAGAATAGGCGTTGAATGCCTTGTGCGTCTTGGAGTGGCCGCGGTAACGTAGGATGGCATTGCCCTGCCGGTCGAGCGGGATCGCACGGGAGCCAATATGCAACCGGCCGGGTTCGACACGGATTGACGCATCCGGGGTTGAGGCCAGCACCGCCGCCAGCCCAAGGTTGGGCACGAGGCGGTTGTCGAATATCCGGTACGGCTGTAGGCGGCGGAAGATCGCATCCTTGTCCGGTTCGGATATCACGTTGGCCAGCATGGTGGCGTTGCTGGATATCGGCGGAATGGGAAAGGATGTCGTCAACCGACTGGCGGCGGCAATCCCTTCGGGCGTCAGTCCAGGAATATCGGAAGCCAGCGGCAACGGATAGTCCGCCGTCTCAGGCCAGGACGATGCCGTTCCCGTGCCAACCGGCAGGGCGATCACAAACGGGACACCCCGTGCGATCGCCTCGCCGAGGGCTTCATCATCGGCAACTCCATCCTTGCTGTGCTCAGTATAAAGGATATCGAAAACGACCGACTTGGCCTCCGCCCGGCGGCAGAAGTCAACGATGTAGGCATATGCCTGGCGCGGCCAGGGCCAGCCCAGGCCGAACTCTTCGCGGGCGGCATCCAGGCTGGCCTGGTCGATCATGATCGAGCAGATGCTCTCCGTGGCGGTGCCCTTTTTCGCCATCTGGCTTGCACGCCAGTCCCAGATCGGACGCTCCAGCCAGTCGAGCCCGCCCACGCTGAACAGCCCCCCGGCCACCAGCGCCGCCACGACCCCGATGCCAGCCCCTTGTCCCCACGGTTTTAATGATTTTGCCGTTTTCATTATTCCTCGGAATTGTTTCACCACGAAGGACACGAAGAGCACGAAGCATGGGATTCTCCAGACACCCCATGGCGGAAATTCACGGGCGTTTATATAACCCCGTGAATTCACGCCATCTCCCCAGCCCCCTTCTCGCGTATTTCATATATAAAATCCCCCAGCGTTGTAAGCTTCGTGCCCTTCGTGTTCTTCGTGGTAAAAAACTCCAGAGCAAAGGTCATATTCCAGCCAGGGCGGCGTTGAAGCGTGCTTGCCGTGCGGCGTGTACGGCGATAGGCGTTGCCGTGCCGAGTTCTTTACGCAGATCCTTGATGCGGTCGGCCGGATCGGGATGCGTCTTGGCGAAGCCGCGCGTATCCTTCTCCAGGCGCTTGCCCATTTCCGCGAGCATATTGACCAGGCCCTCCGGATTGTAACCGACGCGTTTCATGATCACGATGGCGTCGCCATCCGCTTCCCGCTCAAAGGCTCGCGCATAACCGCTGTTTGCCAGTGTCTTGGTGACGTCGGTGATGCTGCCTTCGAACAGCGTGGTCAATTCCGCCAGTTGCTGTCCCCCGAGGCTTTTGCCCGCCTCGGCGGCCATGATCGTGCCAGCCGAGGTCCAGCGGCTCTTGCTGATGGCGCGCAGCCCGTGCTCCCGTTGGACATGCCCGATCTCGTGCGCCAGCACGGCGGCCAGCTCATCCTCGTTGCGGCAGCAGCGCAGCATGCCGCGCGAGACGAGAATGAATCCGCCGGGCGCGGCAAAGGCGTTGATCTCGTCGGTGTCCATGATCATGAAATGCCAGCCGCCGAAGGTTTCGGGTTTTTCCGAATACATGGCCAACACCTTCCCGAGCGTGTTGAGATACTGCGTGGCCGCGGCCTGGTCGAAGGCCTTGTAGGTGGACAGAATCGTGGCGGCCACCGAGCGACCGATATAGTACTCATGCTCGGGCGTCAGGTCCTCGAACGCCTTGCCAAGGGCGCTGGAACTGCGCTGGATGCCTTCCGCCTGCTGCGTGCTGATGGTTCCCGTGGCCACCCCGACCGTTGTTCCGACCTGCGTCGCGACCTCCAGTGCCTTGCATCCTGCCAGGATGGTCGCCAGCGTCACCGCGCATCCCAAGGTGATGATGAATGCCTTCATTGGGCACCTCCCTCGACAGTCAGCGATCCTTGCTTCATGAACGTCTGGATCTGGGCATCCGAAACGGCAAGCTTCTCCATGCGGTCAACGGCGCTAAAATCGGCCTCTTTATTCCGATCCTTGAATTGCTTTTCAACGTCCGAATTGAATCCCTTTCCCGCCAGCCCCTGCTCATCGCTGGTCACCGACAACTGGGCGTCGGGTCCGCCCGCCGCCAGCGTGAGCGTCTTGGTGGTCAGCGACCCCTTGCTCATCCAGCCTTCGGTCGTGCCGAACTGGACGCGGTTCCAATCCCCTTTCTCCTCCAGGATCGTCACCTTCTCCGTGTAGCCGACCGTTGCCAGTACACGGCTGATCGGTGTTGGGGCGGACCGCAGCTTGGCGTCCCGCACCTCGACGCTCATTACTTTCTGGCGGGCGGCCAACGCCGTCACCGCGACGATCGCCACTACGGCGATCAATGCTAATCGTCTCATGATATGTTCCTTTCCTTGTTCTCGTTCAGTCAACGGCGGCTATTATATACGGGTCCTGGGCGGATGAAAGCGGAAACTACGCGAGCATCCCCACGAGCACGGCGGCTGCGCGGCTGGCTGCACCGCCTTCCCCCATGCTCGCGTCAAACTGCTTCAGTGCCTCGAGCATCTTTTGGCGCGTATCCGTTGGCATCAGGAGCGGCTCGATCGCGTCGGCCAGGTTGCGGCCGGTGGCGCGTCCCTGCACCAGCTCGGGGCAGATCTCGCGGCCGGCCACGATATTGACCATGCCGATATGCTTGACGTGGATCATGGCCTTGAACAGGTGGTACGAGATCGGATTGAGCTTATAGACCACCACCATCGGGCAGCCCAGCAGGGCCGTCTCGACGGTGGCCGTGCCGGAACAGACCATGGCGGCATCCGCCTGGCGGATGACATCGCGCGTCATGTCCTCGATCACCGTGACCGGTGCGCGCATCGGCGGCGCGCTCGCGCAGAGCTCGCGGGCCTGGTCGGCCTGCTCCCGGCCCGGTGCGGCCACGATGAAGCTGCAGCCGGGAATGCGCTGGTCGAGCAGGGCGGCCGCCTCGAGCATGACGGGCAGCAGGCGGCTGATCTCCCCGTGGCGGCTGCCGGGGAGCAGCGCGATACGCTGCAGCCCCTGCCAGGGCAGGGCAGGCGGCTGGCTTATGCGCGACTGGTTGATGCTGTCCACCAGCGGGTGGCCGGCGAAGGTGACCGGCAAGCCGGTGCCCGCGAAGTGCTCGGCCTCGAACGGGAAGATCGTGATCAGGTGGTCCAGGTAGCGGGCCATCTGCGGGATGCGGGAGCGGTGCCAGGCCCAGACCTGCGGGCAGATGTAGTGGAGCGTCCGGATGCCCTGAGCGTGCAGCTTCTCGGCCAGGCGGAGGTTGAAGCCGGGGTAGTCGACAAAAACAGCCAGGTCCGGTTTCTCATCGGCCGCCCATGCCAGCATCTCGTTGAACACGCGCTTGAAGAAGGGGTAGCGCTTGATGACCTCGGCAAAGCCGATCACGGCCATGTCCTTGACGTCGTGGCGGGTCTCGACCCCGGCTTTCCGCATATCTGGTCCGCCGATCCCGAACCAGCGCAGGCCGGGCTTGATGGCATTGGCCGCCTCGACCAGTTCCGCCGCGCGCATGTCGCCGGAGACTTCGCCGGCAATGATCATGATCCGGCTCATGAGGGGTTTTCCCGGATGGTCTGGCAGATGGCGACGGCAAGTTGCAGCGCCTCCATGCCGTGGCGTCCGGTCACGACCGGATCCGTGCGCCGCTTGACGCAGTCGGCAAACGAGCGCAGCTCGGCAGTCAGGGGCTCGGATTTGTCGATCGGCACCGGGATGGCCTCGATCCCCGTGGCGGTGCGGCGGCAAAGCTGGCCGGTCTGTTCCATGTAGTCTAGCGAGAGGTAGGTGTCGTCCTGGAAGACCCGGATCTTGCGCAGCTTGTCCTGGCTGATGCGGCTGGCGGTGACGTTGGCCACGCAGCCGTTCTCGAACTGGATGCGGGCGTTGGCGATGTCTTCCGTGGGACTGAGGACGGCGACGCCGGTGGCGCGGATGTCCTTGACCGGCGAATTGGCGATGCGAAGGATGATGTCGAGATCGTGGATCATCAGATCCAGCACCACGCTGACCTCCGTGCCGCGCGGCAGCGCGCCTTCGCGCGGGGGCGGGAAGGAGGCGAGACGGGTCGCCTCGATAAACCGGGCATGCGTCAGGTTCTCGTTGAGGAAGCGCATCACCGGGTTGAACCGCTCCACATGGCCGACCTGCAGCAGCAGGTCCTGCGCATCGGCCATGCGGACCATCTGCTCGGCCTCGTCGTAGGACGAGGCGATCGGCTTTTCGACCATCATGTGGACGTTGAACGGCAAGACCTGCTTGAACACGTCGAAATGCAGGTGCGTGGGGACCACGATGCTGACGGCATCGACCGCCTCGGCTAGCGCCTCGACCGTATCGAAAACGCGGGTGCCGTAGCGCGTGGCAATCTCCGCCGCCCGTTCGGGCAAGGCATCGTAGACACCGGTCAGCTCCACGTCGTCCATTTCGGAATAGATGCGGGCGTGCCACTGGCCGAGGCTGCCGACGCCGATCACACCGGCGCGAATCTTGCTGCTTTTGTTCATGGGTTGTTTTCCTTCAGGTCTGCGGGTGTATGAGTCTGTGGGGGGGGCGGTCGTCGACGCTCTCCACGGTAAAGGCGATATCCAGTTTTTCAAGCTGCCGGATCACCTCGTCGCGCTCCAGCAGGATGGCCCGTCCGGCCTCCAGCGCGAGGGCGTGGATGCGGGCCTTGCGGATGGACTTGACGGTATGCAGGCCGATGACGGGGATATCGAAGCGCATGTCGTGGCCGGGCTTGGCCACCTTGACGACCACGCCGCCCGCGCCTCCCAGCTTGCCTGCCCGCAGGATGGCGGCATCCGTCCCCTCGAATGCCTCTACCGCTAGTACCGTGCCTTCCTTGATCACGACGGTCTGGCCGATGTCGAGACGGCTGACGGTCTTGGCGACTTCGAACCCGATTCGGATATCATTGGCCTCGCCCACGGTCGGGGCTCGGCGCGAAAGCAGGCCTGCCGCCGGCATGTGTTTCTCCATGAACGACGAGGCCGGTAGCAGCGAGACGCCGATCCCGCGGATCTCCTCGCCGACGGCTGCAAAGATCGAGTGGGCGTTGCGTTCAGGCAGCCGGCGCAGCAGGCCGATCAGCGCCCCGTCCATGCGCACTCGGAAAAGGTGGGTCGGCGTGATCTGCCCCGCCATGACGGCATGGGGGATGCCGGTGCCCTGGAGCGCGTCGAGCATGCGCCCGAGCTGCCCAAGGTAAATCCAGTGGACCTCGTCGACCCATTTGGCAATGACCGGATCGGTCTCGTGGCGGAAGGCAATGGCGGCAATGTGGGTGACCCCCTGGGAACGGGCTGAATCGGCCAGCAGTCGGGGGTAGGCACCCTTGCCGGCAATGATCGTGATCGCGTTCGGGAGCGGGGCGGCTGTTGTCATGCAGGGCTTTCGGTACGGAGTGCTAGCATCGGGTGTCGCGCAGGATCAGGTTGTTGAACTCGGCACGTGTGGCGGCATCGTCGTGGAAGCTGCCCAGAACGGACGAGGTGGTCATCACGCTGTTCTGCTTCTCCACGCCGCGCATCATCATGCACAGGTGCCGGCATTCCATCACCACGCCGACGCCCTCGGCCCCGACGGCATCGCTGATGGCCCGGGCGATCTCGTGTGTCAGGTTCTCCTGGATCTGCAGGCGGCGGGCGAACCCGTTGGCGATGCGCGCCAGCTTGCTGACCCCCAGCACCTTGCCTTTGGCGATGTAGCCGATGTGGCATTGGCCGAAGAAGGGGAGCATATGATGCTCGCACATGCTGTAGACCTCGATGTTGCGCACGATGATCATGTTGTTGGCGTGCGACTCGAATATCGCGCCGTTGATGATGGCCTTTAGGTCGGCGTGGTATCCGCTGGTCAGGAATCGGTAGGCGGCCGCCACCCGTTCGGGGGTCTTCTGCAGGCCCTCGCGATCCGGATTCTCGCCGATCTCGATCAGCAATTCCCGGATCAGTTCCGCAACGCGCTGTGTGTTCATGATAGGGACTCTTTCTTGTTCTTAACCCATACAGAGTAGGTCGTGGCACCTTGCCCGACCGCCGAGCATAAGTCGCCCAGTGAATCGGGGACAGGAATGTCCCCGCTCCGTTCTCGTAATCCGCTCTCGCATGCCCCGCCGTAGCCTTTGGCGTAGGCTGGTCGCCCGCTCTCGTCCATCGATCCCCCATAACTCGTCGATCACTGTAGCCCGCTCGCAGCTTGCCCGCCGTAGCCTTGGCGAAGGCTGGGCCGCGAGCGTGGCTTCTGCGTTGTAAGCAAACGGTTGGTTGCCATACGCGCCGGGATTTGCAAAATCGTACGCGCATCCCGTTGCCTCAGTTGCGGCGCAACTGGGCTACAAAAAAGTTACCCATTCATTTTCGCCCGGCCCCGGGTGGCCGGCTTGCCTGTAACGTCAACCGATACTAAACGCCGTAGCTGCCGATTTCCGACGCGGCGGCGGTGTCCGCCTCCTGTGAGAGAGCCGCCTTCGCCGAAGAGCCTTTGCGCTTGCGGCCCCAGGGGAAAATAATACGGAAGAATCCGCCGATCGCCCGGCCGATACGTGTGCTGATCGAAGGCCGCAGCAGCTTCTCAAGGCGGCGGTAGCCGGCGAGCAGTTCCTCGGGCGAGAAGTCCTTGCGATGGACGTTCTCCTCGAGTTCGAGCTGTAGCTTCTCGGTCTCGGAGCTGCTGTCGACGATATGGGCCTCGATGTACGTCCAGCCCAGTTCGCGCGCGGCCAGCGTACGCCGGTGACCGGCGATCAGCTCGTTATCGCGCGTCAGCGTGACCGGATTGAGCTGCCCGTGGTTCTGCAGGCTTTCCATCAGTGGCTTGAGATCGCCGATATCGGTGCGGACACGATCCTTGATGATAATATCCAGGACAGGGACTTTCATATCACTCCTCGCATGGTGGCTAATCCGTAACTCTGAGCGGAACCTAGCATCTTGCCGCTGCGGATGCAAGTCTCGGTTACCCGAAGATCAGGCGGATATGGCGGTCGATATTGGCAGTGACGCGGCGTCCGACGATCTCGCGGTGTGCATCCAGCAGATTGAACCACAGCGCGCCTTTCTTGGCCGCCAGCTTGTAAGCGACATGCAAGAGTTGGCGCAGATTGGGGTTGTAGCGGGGGCAGTCGCTATCGTGCAGGAGTGCGTCACGGAATGTCCCGGTGTCCCACGCCGCGACGGTGGCGGCCGCGGGCAGGGCCTCGCGCTGGACATCCAGGACGGTCGCGTAGGGCGCACAGAGCTCGTCGATATGATCAAGCGCCTCGGCGTACAGGGTTTTCGCCATCGCGAGGCCCTCGCCACCGGCCTCGATCAACCCCTCGACCTCTGCCAGCCAGGTCGTGCCGGCGGTCTTGACGTGTACGCCGGCATCATGCCGCTTGAGGATCGCCGCGACGGCGTCGTAGATCGCGAACTTGTCGCTACCCGAATGGATGCTGAGCTTCAGGTTGGCAGGCAGCCCGAATGCGCGCACAGCGGCGGCCACCGCCAGCACGTCCGCCTCGAACTCGGTGGCGAAGCGCCTGGGGCTGCCCACGTAGTCCACGCCCTTGTTGAAGCGTCCGCTGAACTTCGGGGCGATGGTCTGCAGCGGGACCTGTTCATCAGCCAGCGCGGCCAGGATCAGGAAAATCTCCTGGGGGGATTGCGGGGAGTCCGTCTCGTCCATGGAGACCTCGGTCACGAAGTCCGTGTTACCTCGCTGTGCGACGATCCGCCGGTAGGTGGCACCAGCCTGGCGTACCGCCGGGAGATACTTGCAGGCGATCGAGGCCACGGCGTCGGGAGGAAGCGCGGCGTCGAGCCCGAGACTGGAAAGGTCGAGCGCCCTGAGGCTGTCACGGTGCCGTTCCGTGAAGGCGGCCACTTCGCCATCAATGCAGTGGCCTCCAATGGCGTCACCGACATCGATCGTGAAGAAGTCGGCGCTGTCGACATAGCGGTCGACCGTGCCGAGATTGATATGGTCGGCGTCCACGAAATAGGGACGGTTCCAGCCGGCAGCCCTGACGGCCGCGTCCGCCTCGGCGCGCACGCTTCCTGGCTGGGTGTCGACGGTCAGGTGCTCGCGGTTGGACTTGTTCCAGACCGGGTGGATCTCGGCCCCTCGTGCCAGTGCCTGCTGGAATGCCGACAGTTGGGCAATTCCCTGCCGGGCAAAGCGATCACCGATCCCCATCGTGAATTTTGGAAGCTGCATATGGTTTTATCCTCGATAAATGTTAATGTTGCGCAACATTTTGGATTAAACCGTATCGCAGGCATCCTGTCAAGCGCGTTGCTGTTTTTACAATGTGTAACTTTATCGCCGTTGACGGTGTGTTGCCTTGCCGTTAGCATCTCCTTCAGTGCTGTGGTACCGCCGGACCGCGTCGGGTATTGCCACCTGACCTTGTCCGCGGGTTCCGTTTACTAGTGAGGGCAACATCACATAAAAGGAGGCGATATGGGCGCACAGGTATGGGAACTGCTGGATCGCAAGGGAACCACGGTGATCGGCGTCGAGGGGACGCAGTCGGTCTACGAGGCTGTCAAGGAGATGGCCGACAACAACATCGGTTGCGTTGTGGTGCTGACCAAGACCGGTTCGCTTTCCGGCCTCTGCTCCGAACGTGATGTCTTCCGCAAGGTTGTCCTCGAGGGCAAGAGCGCCAAGAAGGTCGAGGTGCGCGAGGTCATGACGCCCAAGCGCAAACTGGTCACGGTAGCCAAGAACACCACGCTGACCGAATGCATGGACCTGATCACGCAGAAACGCATCCGGCACTTGCCGGTGCTCGACGACGCCGGCAAGTTGACGGGGATGATCTCGATCGGTGATGTGGTCAAGGCTCTCAGCACCGAGAAGGAAATGATGATCCGGCAGCTCGAGCACTACATCGGCAGCTCGCTGTAAAAGAAAGGACATCAATTATGACGGAGACCCAATGCGGATGCTGCGGCGATTGCGCCGAGCCGGACGAGACGCAGTTGATGGCGGAGTTCGAGACGATGTTGCCGGACTACACGGGTAAGCCCGGCGGGCTGATTCCCGCCCTGCAGGTTTGCCAGCGGCTGTTCGGTTATCTGCCGAAGATCGCGATGGAACGGATCAGCGAGGCGTTCGGTAAACCCTATAGCGAAGTGGCCGGCGTGGTCAGCTTCTATTCCTTCTTCTCCACGGTTCCGCGCGGTCGGCACCTGGTGCGCGTCTGCCTGGGGACGGCCTGCTACGTGCGCGGTGGCAAGGAGGTCCTTAATGCCATTAAGCACGCCCTGGCAATCGAGGTCGGCGAGACCACCGGGGACCGCCAGTTCTCGCTGGACGTCGGGCGCTGTTTCGGCGCCTGCGGGCTGGCTCCGGTGATCATGGTGGACGATGATGTGCATCAGCGCGTGAAACCGGCGAAGGTCGGTGAACTGCTGGCGCGTTACGCGGCGACGGAAACGGCAGTCAGCGAAGGAGCGGCGGCATGAGTATCAGGAAAATCAAGAGTCCGGATGCGCTGTGTGCGTGGCGCGAGGAGTTGAACGCGAAGCAGAAGTCCGATGCGAAGGAACGCGAACCGCTGATGATCTGCTTTGGCGGGAGCTGTCTGGCGTCGGGGGCCGAGAAGGTCAAGGCTGCCCTGGAGGCGGAGCTGAAGGCGCAGGGGATGTCGGATGCGGTCTCGCTGGTCGGCACCGGCTGCATGGGCCCTTGCGTGCTGGGCCCGGTCATGCTGGTGGGGCGCGACCAGACCTTCTACCAGGGCGTCAAGCCCGCGGATGCCGCGGATATCGTCGGGCATCTCAAGACGGGTAAAGTGGTCGACCGCCTGATCGTGAAGAGCGCGGACGGCAAGGTTCCCTATCCCTGCCGCCAGGATATCGACTTTTTCAAGCGTCAGACCAAGATCGTGCTGCGCAACTGCGGCGAGATCGATCCGGAAAAGATCGAGGATTACATCGCCCGCGACGGGTACCAGGCACTGGCCAAGGTCCTGGCGATGGATTCGGCGGGGGTGATTGCCGAGATGAAAGCCTCCGGGCTGCGCGGACGCGGTGGCGCGGGGTTCCCGACGTGGATGAAATGGAGCTTTACCGCCAAGGCTGCGGGTGACACCAAGTACGTGCTCTGCAACGCCGACGAGGGCGATCCGGGCGCTTACATGGACCGCAGCGTGCTCGAGGGCGACCCGCACAGCATCGTCGAGGGCATGGCGATCGGAGCCTTCGCGGTGGGTGCTGAGCAAGGGTATGTCTACGTGCGGGCGGAGTATCCGCTGGCGGTCGAGCGCCTGCAGAAGGCGATTGACGCGGCCAAGGCGCACGGCCTTCTCGGCAAGCATATCCTCGGCACGACGTTCTCGTTCGACCTGGAGATCCGCATGGGGTCGGGGGCGTTCGTCTGCGGCGAGGAAACCGCGCTGATCGCCTCGATCGAGGGCAAGCGTGGCGAGCCGCGTCCGCGTCCGCCGTTCCCGGCGCAGAAGGGGCTGTGGGGCAAGCCGACGGTGCTGAACAATGTCGAGACCTATGCCAACGTGCCGGCGATCATCCTCAAGGGCGGCGAGTGGTATGCCTCCTACGGCACCGCCAAGAGCAAGGGCACCAAGGCCTTCGCGCTGGCGGGTGCGGTGCGCAACACGGGCCTGGTGGAAGTTCCGGTCGGCACCTCGCTCGGCGAGCTGATCTATGACATCGGCGGCGGCATCATCGACAACAAGGCCTACAAGGCGGCGCAGATCGGCGGCCCCTCGGGCGGCTGCATCCCGAAGCAGCACCTGAACGTGCCGCTGGACTACGAGTCGCTCGCCGAGCTGGGCGCGATCATGGGCAGCGGCGGGCTGATCGTGATGAACGAGGACACCTGCATGGTGGACGTCGCGCGCTTCTTCATGGAGTTCGTGCAGGAGGAATCCTGCGGCAAGTGCTCGCCCTGCCGCGTGGGTACCAAGCGCATGCTCGAGATCCTGGACCGGATCTGCGGCGGGCAAGGCAAGATGGAGGATATCGATACCCTGATCGACCTGGGCACCTTCATCAAGGATGCCTCGCTCTGCGGTCTCGGCCAGACGGCACCGAACCCGGTGCTCTCGACGCTGCGGCATTTCCGTCACGAGTATGTCGCGCATATCCGCGACCACCATTGCGAGGCGGGCGTCTGCGCGGGGCTGGTTCGAGCCCCCTGCCAGAGTGCCTGCCCGGCCGGGGTGGACATTCCCGGCTTCGTGTCGCTTGTCGGCGAACAGCGCTATGCGGAGGCACTGCGGCTGCACCGCGAGCGCAATCCGTTCGCGGCGATCTGTGCGCGGGTCTGCTTCCATACCTGCGAGGACCGCTGCCGCCGCGCGTCGCTGGACGACAGCGTCTCGATCCGTGGAATCAAGCGTTTCATGGTGGATCAGGAGGTGACCGTGCAGAAGCCCGAGTGCCGCGAGAATGCGGCGAACGCGGCGCGCAAGGTGGCGATCATCGGTGGTGGCCCAGCCGGGCTTTCCTGCGCCTATTTCCTGGCGCGCCTGGGTTACAAGCCGGTGGTGTTCGAGCGCGAGTCGCGTCCCGGCGGCATGCTGGTGCAGGCGATTCCGGCCTACCGGTTGCCGCGCGAACTGGTTGCCCGCGAGATCCGCATGATCGAGTCGATCGGCGTGGAGATCCGCACGCAGCAGGCGCTCGGCAAGGACTTCACGCTCGATAGCCTCCGCAAGGACGGCTACGAGGCGGTCTGCGTGGCGGTGGGTGCCCCGGACGGCGTGATGCTGCGCCTGGAGGGTAGCGATGCTCCGAATGTCGCGGAGGCGATGACGTTCCTGCGCGAGTACAACATCCGCGGGTCGGTCCCGGTCGGCAAGCAGGTGGTGGTGATCGGTGGCGGTAATGCTGCGATCGATGCCGCCCGCACGGCGCTGCGGCTCGGGGCGGACAAGGTCACCATCCTCTATCGACGAACGCGCGAGGAGATGCCCGCCTATGCCGAGGAGATCGAGGCCGCGATCGAGGAAGGCGTCACGGTGGAATGCCTGATGTCGCCGGAAGCCTTTGAACGCGACAATCACGGCAAGGTCACTGGTGTGCGCTGCGCGCCGATGCGGCTGGGCGATTTCGACCGGTCCGGGCGCCGCCGCCCCGAGGTGGATATGCAGCAGGCGAAGGTGATGCCGGCCGACCAGGTGATCCTGGCCGTCGGTCAGTCGCTCGATGCGCGCGGCCTGATGGGCGATGAGGTGGCTCTGACAGAATCCGGCTGGCTGAAGGTCGATCCGGTGACGGGCGTGACCTCGCTCGAGTGGCTGTTCGCCGCCGGTGACGCGGTGACCGGTCCCTGGTCTGTCGTCGGCGCGATCGGCGACGGCGAGAAGGCCGCCGTGGGGATCGACCAGTCCCTGACCGGGGCGAAGCACGCCTTCTGGCGGAAATACCA
>CAZSRU010000022.1:33598-42140 GCA_964609395.1 uncultured Victivallales bacterium | reverse complement strand
CCTTTCTGATGGATCAGCAGACGCTGCTGCACCATCGGCAACTCTGGGGCATCGAAACGCAACCGGAAACCGCAGCCCTCACGCGATTAACGGCAGAGGAAAGCACCCTGTACGATCAACTTCGCCAGAACCACTGGGGCGACCGCATCCGCCTCGAACAGGAACGCATCGGCTTCGACTACCTGCGAGACGTTATGCTTCTTTAGCAGAGGGACTTGCAGAACCCCTCGTGGTGCCCGCTTGAAGCCGGAGTGCTAAGGGAAAGACCTTTTATCACAACAACGGCCTTTGATCATTTTTTTCATCTTAATGAATAATGTCTGTATTATGCTCTTGCATTCTGGTATCGGTTTACACTAGTATTCATCTTAATGAATATAAGTTCTATAGGAGTACTGATCAGGCGGCGGCGTGCTTCCTTGCATATTTCCCAATGCACGTTGGGTGAGATCGCGGGGATTGCCGTCCATACGCTTAGCAATGTCGAGGCGGGCAAGGGCAATCCCACGCTGGCGACACTCGAGCCGGTGCTTGATGCGCTGGGGCTGGAGCTTCTCGTCAGGGTGAAGCCGTAGGAGTGACTCATGAGCCGAAGCGGAATTGTCTACTGTCGCGGCGTTCGGGCCGGACGGATCGAGGAAATCGCGGTTGGCGGTTACCGCTACTCCTATGACGTCGCCTATCTGGCGTCAGCCGATACCAAGCCGGTCAGCCTGACGCTTCCCTTGCGGAAAGAGCCGTTTGAATCCGCGTCTCTCTTCCCGTTCTTTTACGGGCTGCTGGCGGAGGGCATCCTGAAGGACACGCAGTGCCGGAAGCTCAAGCTCGACGAGAACGACCACTTCGGGCGGCTGCTCAAGACGACGGAAAGCGATACAATTGGCGATGTTACCGTGGTCGAGGAACCGGAGGTCTAGCGATGTTCCGTTGTATGTCAACCTTGACCGAAACGCGCAACGAGGGCTTCGGTTCCGGTGCGCAGCGTCTCCTGGCCGGGGGGCACCGCAAGTTCCCCCATCGGCTCACGTTCAATCGGGCCGACATTTTCGAATTCCGCGTCCAGGCCGCCGAGCACATGTCCATTTCCGGTGTGCAGGACAAGATCTCGTTGAAGCTGGTCCGAGGCAGGCTCGTCCCCGCCGAAAAAGACGGGGAGTACATTCTGAAACCCGTTCCCACCGCCGATATTCCCAGGCTCAAGCGCGATATTCCGGCCAATGAACACCTGACCATGCAGTTGGCGTCGCAAGTCTTCGGCATCACAACGGCCGCCAACGCCGTGGTCCGGTTCGCGGATGGCGAGCTTGCCTACCTGACCCGTCGGTTTGACCGGCGTGACGGAGGGAAAATCGGCCAGGAGGACTTTTGCCAGCTCTCCAGCCGAACGGAAGAGACGGCGGGCAGGAACTACAAGTACGATGGCAGCTACGAGGAAGCTGGTCGTATCCTGCAGCGCTACTGCAAGGCCTACCGCGTGGAGGTCGAGAAACTGTTCGCCCGCATCGTGTTCAACTACGTCTTCTCCAACGGGGACGCCCACCTCAGGAACTTCTCGCTGTTCGAGAGCGAATTTGGCGATTACATTCTCACGCCGGCGTATGACCTGATCTGCACATCGCTGCATTTTCCCCATGAGGCACGAACGGCCCTGGAGATGTTCGACACCATCGAGAGCGAGAGCTTCCGGCGGAACGCTTTCTACAAGCGACCGGATTTCCAAAAGCTGGCGGAACAATACGGCATGGACCTGTCACGGGCCGAGCAATGCCTGGGACACTTCGCCGAACGCGAAGCCGCCGTCATCCGTCTGGTCGGCTGCTCGTTTCTATCGGACGAATCCCGGAACGATTACCTGCGCCGCTACCACGACCGTTTGCGTGCGATCACGGACTAATGGTGACAGATGCAGCCATCAGTCTCCCGCATACTCCTTCCAGCATCTGAATAGATGCTGATGGAAGGACAGGAAGAACAAGCTGCTTTGCAGGACGTGTCGCATGCCGCGGGCTTCAGCCTCACTGAGCACGATACTCACCCTGGAGGCCTGTCCCGATTCACCCTCAGAACGCTTGCTTGCCGCTGAGTCGCCGCCGGCGTATGTGTCTTTCTCACGTAATGATGAGCCGCCATCGCCACCGCACCGATAACAACGGCATCGACGCGGTGACTTTACAGAACCTGCATGGCCTTTTCCGCGGCATCTAACGTGTCAATTATTCCTTGGTGATGCTCAGGTTCACGTTCCTGGGCAGTGCCACGCCCGCAGCCACCTGCATGATCTTGAAGGCGGCAACCGGCACGGCGCAGGCTGCGCAGCATCCTTTCATGAACTCGCGTCCTGTCGCCAGGACCACACCGTCCGACCCCTCCCCGATTTCGGCATACCCGTCCACCGGACCCTTGGCGATCAGCACCTCCCCGAATTTGCGCGCTTTCTCGCACCCGCTTGCCACCTTGAAAGTGACGTTTTGCAACTCGTCGCTTTCCGCCTCGATCCGAGTCTGGAATCCACAGATCCCGGCCTCCACCTCAACAAGTGCCTTCATTCTTTATTTCCTTTCTTTATCGAGCAGGGACTAGGAAACCAGCCGGTGGTGCGATTGGCAAACTTCACGAGCGAGAGCATGACGGGCACTTCGACGAGCACACCGACGATCGTGGCCAGCACCACTGGCGAGGAGGCGCCGAAGAGCGAAATCGCCACCGCCACCGACAGCTCGAAGAAGTTCGAGGCACCGATCATACCGCCCGGAGCCGCGACATCGTGTGGCAGGCAGAGCTTCTTCCCGGCCAGATAGGCGATAAAGAAGATGAGGTATGTCTGGATGGTCAGCGGTACGGCGATCAGCACGATATGCAGCGGATTGTTCAGGATCACGTCGCCCTGGAACGAGAAGATCAGCACCAGAGTCAACAGCAGTCCGCCGATGGTCACGTTGCCGAATTTCGGGATAAATGATTGGTTGAAGTAGTCCAGACCTTTGATTTTGATGACATGCAAGCGCGTCAGCATGCCACCCACCAGCGGGATGACCACGAACAGGCCGACGGAAATAAACAGGGTGTCCCACGGCACCTGGATACCGCCGACGCCCAGCAACAGCGCGACAATCGGAACAAAGGCAACCAGGATGATCAGATCGTTGGTGGCGACCTGCACCACGGTGTAGGCCGGGTTGCCGCGGGTGAGGTGACTCCAGACAAAGACCATGGCGGTGCAGGGGGCGGCCCCCAGCAAAATCGCCCCGGCCAGGTAATCCTTGGCCAGCTCCGGCGGGATGAGGCTTTTGAAGACCACAAAGAAGAAGAACGAGGCGATGCCGAACATCGTAAAGGGCTTGATCAGCCAGTTGACCACCCAGGTGACAAATAGCCCCTTTGGGTTCTTACCGACATTCTTGATGCTGGTGAAATCGACTTTCATCATCATCGGCCAGATCATCACCCAGATTAGGATCGCGATGGGGATCGAGACCTTGGCATACTCGAACTTGCTGAGGAATTCCGGGATGCCCGGCAGGAACCGACCGATCAACACGCCGGCAACCATGCACAGCGCCACCCAGGCGGTTAAGTACCGATCAAAAAAACGTATATCCAATCTCTTCTTTTCCATCTCTCTTCCTCCTTTGCTCTAATTTCAATTTCGACCACAGCATATTGTGGTTCTCTCTTTGTCTTCCCTCTGTAGCCCACTCGCGCCGCGAGTGCGGCTGGCATCACCCATCCGCATATTAATATCCCGGCGATTTAGCTAGGAAAAAGCAGCTCGACGAACCAGCCTGAGTCGCGGCGCGACTGGGCTACATCAAACGCTATATTCGCCAGTTAATGCCCCCCGCATTTTCATCCATCTCTCACCTGCTTGAGCATTCCCAGATTGGCCTCTCCTGCCAGTTCGTCGCCGCTCCACGGGGCTAGCACCGTGTGCTCCGAATAGTCGCGGCAGACCTCCTCGATATATGCCAGTTCGTGCCGCCCCTTGGCGACCAGTACCGGATCCTGCGTGCCGGTGGCGGCAAAGCTGCGGTTGATGATCCAGCCGTAGGGCGTGATCCCGGCACGCTTCAAGTCCGTTTGTAAAGCAGCAGCCTCGTGTACGGGGGTGGCCTCCGGCAGCGTGACAATCAGCATGCGCGTGAACTTCGGGTCGCGGATGCGCGGCAGTAGCTCCTTGACCGCCTCGGGCAGATCCTCGGCAGAGCGCGAGACTTCGCGGTGGTAGGCCTGCGTCGAGTCGAGCAGCAGCAGGGTGTGCCCGGTTGGTGCGGTGTCGAGCACGATGAACTGTCCGGCACCGCGGGCAACGGTGTTGGCGAAAGCCTGGAACACGGCAATCTCCTCGATGCAGGGCGAGCGCATTTCCTCCTCCAACAAGGCCAGATCCTGCTCGGAGAGAATGCTCCGGTTCCTGGCCAGCACGCTTTCCACATAGTGTTCCGTCTCGGTCTTCGGATCGATCCGGGCGACGTCAATGCTGGCATGGGCCTTGCCTAGCGTGTCCGCGATATGCGCGGCGGGATCAGTCGTGGAGAGCAGCACGGAGTGACCGCGCTTGGCCAGTTCGGAGGCGATCAGCGCGGCCATCGTGGTCTTGCCCACGCCGCCTTTGCCCATCGTCAGGATAACGCCCTTGCCGGGGGCGGCCAGATCGTCGAAGAAGCGCTCCCAGTCGTTCAGGGGCGGGAGCACAACCGGCTTGACTGACGCGGTCTCCGACGCGGCTTCGGGCTCGTCGCGGCTGACGCGGCGCAGGGCGTCCATGCCCATGATGCCGGTGGCACGGAAGGGCACCTGGTAGAGCGGCAGCTTCCTGAGTGAAGCGGGTATTTGCTCGAGCATCGTGCGCGTCAGATCCGCAAAGGCGGTGGCGACGGGGTCGTCCGATGCTTTCAGGAAGACACCGTTGACGATCAGGCACTGGTTGACCATGCCCTGGCCGTGCAGTTCGGCGGCCGCACGGGCGGCTTCCTTGAGACTCATTGCATCGGCACGGGCGACCATCGCCAGACGTGTTTTTTCCGGGTTCTTCAGGGCGGCAATCACTTTTGTAAACAACGTCTGCTGCTCGGCCAGGCCCGCAAGCGGGCCTAGGCACGAGCTACCGGTCTTGTTGTCGGCGATGAAATCGGTCCAGGCGGCAGGCAGGTTGAGCAGGCGCAGGGTATGGCCGGTGGGGGCTGTATCGAGCACGATGTGATCGTAGCCCGCCACGGCCTGTTCGTCGCCGATGAATTTCGAGAATTCGTTGAAGCCGGCGATTTCGACGGTACAGGCACCGGAGAGTTGCTCCTCCATCTGCTGGATCGAGGCATCGGGCAGTACGCCGCGATAGGGACCGACCATGCGCTCACGGTATTCGGCGGCGGCCTGCAGCGGATTGATGTTCATGGCGCGCAGTCCGTCGGCACCGGTAACCGGGACCGGTTTGGAAGCCAGCGGGCACCCCAGCACTTCGTCCAGATTCGAGGCCGGATCGGTGCTGATGAGCAGCACCTGGCGGCCGAGTGCGGCCAGACCGACAGCCGTGGTGCAGGCCATGGAGGTCTTGCCGACGCCTCCTTTGCCGGTGAAGAAAATGAACTTCGGTGCCGCTTTGATAAAATCCTGCATATTACGCTCCGTTCCTGAACCGTTTACCCGCAGCAGCATCCCGGCCTGCATTTCGTGGCCATCGGTTCTGCGTTTTCGGATTGAGCCTCTGCTGCGAGTTCGGCCTCGTTGATCAATTCACCGCGGGCCGGATAGCGGCCTTTGCTGAAAAGCTTTCCATCAATAAATACCAGCGGCAGGCAGTCATTGCCTTCGGCGGTCAGTGCCTGTTTGACGATGGCGTTCTGCACGAATGCGGCGGGCTCGGACGACAGGTTGTAGCGTTTCACGGACACGCCATTCTGCTTGAGAAACTCAAGATCGCCTGCAAACCGCACGAGATCCGTATTTACCCTGGCACCGCAAACCCCGCTGGAGCAGCACATCGGCGGATCAAATACTTCCATTTCCTTACGCATTTTCCAGTACTCCATTCGAGAATTCACGCATCGCCGAACTTGCTCCTTTTTCTACCATGTGCCCGACGGCAATCGCCTCGCGGATCTCATCGTCCGAAATTCCCATCTTCTTCGCCTTGGCAACATGGAATTTCAGACACGGCTGGCAATGCACGCCTACAGATGTGCCGATCGCGATCAACTCGTTGGCATGTCCGTTCAAGCTTGGCCTCGCGGCTTGATCCGGCTTTCTGGCCTCGCCCGTATTCGGCGCTGAACAGCAGCCCGCGCTGCTACAGCCGCACGCGGATGGGCTGCGTGCAATCTCGCCATAGCGTTCACGGACCGCGGTCCGTATGGTGTCCTGATCGGATGGTTTCATTTCAAGTCTCCTGCTCTATGCCTAGTTACATTCAATCTTCTCCACAAACGCCTTGATCTCATCGCGAACGCGGCGATAACAGTTGAGCTGTTCTTCCGCCGTTGCGCCTTTGGCAGCCAGGGCGCGCGCCAGTGCCGGCGGATCGTCGAAGCCGACGTGTACCACCTTGGCCTTCTTGCCAAGCCACATCGGGCAGGTCTCGTTCGCATGGCCGCAGACCGTCACCACGACATCAAAATCCACGTCCTTGAGCTCATCGACCTTTTTGGATTGGTGGTTGCTGATATCCACGCCGGCTTCGGCCATGACCTTGACCGCATTCGGGTTCAGCCCGTGCGTCTCAATCCCGGCCGAATACGCATTGATCACGTCACCCTTCAGATGACGCGCCCAGCCTTCGGCCATCTGGCTGCGGCAGGAATTCCCGGTGCATAGGAACAGTATGTTCAATTTCTTGTGGCTCATCGTTTTCTCCTTGTGTCGTTCTCTTTTGTATGTGGGTTTGTGAGTGTGGGGTATGTGAGGATTTAACCCACACACGCACACACTCACATACGCCCACCCCCTCAGGCGCATCCCGTGATTTTTCTCACATTGCCGCGATCCGCCTTGATATCCGGATCTTTCGAAAGAGGTTTCTCAAGCCATTCGCGAAGCGGGGCGGGGAAGGCGGGGCTGAGCGTGTAGTGGACCCAGCGCCCGGATTTGCGGCTATCGATCAACCCGGCGCGGATCAGCAGTTCCATGTGGCGCGATGCCGTAGCACCGCTCACGCCGAGCATCTCGCTGATATGGCAGGCACACAGCTCATCGGTGTTCATCAAGGCGGCCACGATCCGCATACGGTTGCGGTCAGCCAGGGCCTTCAATTGCTCCAGTGGTGTTTTCATGCCGTCCAATATACTTGCATGATTAGCTAACAGTCAAACTATATTTATTGCTAGAATCGGTAGATATGGGTCAGGCAGTAGTAGATGCCGGCGAGGATGAAGGCGGTGCCGGCGAGACGCCGGATCCAGATCTCGATATGGGTCAGCTTATTGAATGCCTTGCCGACTGTGGCGGAGCCGAAGGCCATCAGGAAGGCGAAGACCACAACCGGCAGCGAGGTACCGATCCCGTAGGCCACCGGCAGCAGGAGTACCGATTGTTGTTTCAGGGCCAGCGGCAATAGCCCCCCGAAGAACAGCCCGGCCGAGACCGGGCAGAACGAGAGGGCAAAAATGAACCCGATCGGTACCGCCCAGAGAATACCGCCCTGTTTTGCCTTTTCCTGCAGTTTATCGGCCCCCACGTGCAGCGAGACGCCGGAACCGATCCAGCCCAGGAGGACGAGTCCCAGGATGATCAGGATCGGACCGAGCGCCTCGTTCATGTACTTCTGCAGGAATCGGGAAATTTCCGCACTGCCGAGCAACCCGGCGGTGATGATCGCGCCGAGGATCACATAAGCCAGCGTGCGCCCGGCGGAATAGAGCAGACCGGAACCGATGACGTGGTTCTTCTGGCCGGCCTTGCGACCGATGAACGAGATCGCGGCAATGTTCGTCGCCAGCGGGCAGGGACTGATCGCCGTCAGGATGCCGAGCCAGAATGCAGTAAAAATGGCCGTCCAGATCATGACCCACCCCCGGTCTTTTCCAGATAGCCGTCGATGGCGGTGCTGATATACGCATTGAATGCCGCCGGATTCTCCATCAGGGTCCAGACGTCATCCAGCCGCTTGTAATCGGTGACAACGCCGTCTTTCATTTCCGCGACCACCACGCAACTGGCGACGATCTCGAACTGCTTCGCCAGCGCGGTGTTCGCCATGAAGTCGGCCTCGATCCACTGGATGCGGCCTTCCTCGATGTCCTGGCTGTAGGTGCTGTCCAGCAGTGCCTTGGTCATCGACTCGATGGTGTTGCAGGTGACGCAGCGAAAGGTGGAATGGAGATAGTAGACCGCCACCTGCCGTCCAGTACCGTTAGTCTGCAAGCCGTCGGATTTGGCGGCGGGCCTAGCGGCGTGTTTGCCGAAGGCGAAGCCGATGCTGATCAGGGCAAAGACCAGCAGGACTTTGGTCAGGATATGTTTGGCTCGTTCCATATGGGACTCCTATGGGGTTATTCAACAACGAATGAGGGACGCAACGAATGGGAAATGCGAACGCTATGGTTGGACATGT
>CAZSRU010000022.1:28893-33498 GCA_964609395.1 uncultured Victivallales bacterium | reverse complement strand
ACAACGAATGAGGGACGCAACGAATGGGAAATGCGAACGCTATGGTTGGACATGTTTTAGTTGAAGCTCGCGAGATCCAAAGTTCGCGATAACACCATCAGGCAAATTGGTTTTGCGTAGGTAGCTAAGCAACCGAGCTAATTGAACAGCCGAAGAATCATCACGCTGGGCACTAACCAATATGAGTAAGTTGGAGTCGATACAGAATGCATCTGCCTGTTTGTCCCCTAATTCCAGTGAGTCGTAATGTAATCCAATTACCGGGCACCCACAAGGGACGTTCTGGAAATGGCACTCCGCACTCACAAGATTACGGTATACATATGCGCCATATCCCAGTCCGTGGGCATCCAATACACCTTGTAGAATAGATTCCACTTTGGCGGCTTTGCACGGCTCTTTTTCATGAAACCGACTATATGCAGCGTCTCCTTTTAAAGAACCGCTACGAGGAGAGAAGGGAATCCGTTCGAACAGAAGGCGATCAAGACCAAAATTAAGCAGAATTCCCAATTCCTTGTTCCAAAATTTCTGGTAATTGATCAATTGAATCATGTGAGCGGGATGGAATTTATCCATCAAGTGTTTTAATTCCAGAATGACCGAATCTTCGACGAGAATATCCAGTTCAAAATTCCTCATTCGTTGCGTCCCTGATTCGTTGTTTTCTCTCTTCTCTATTCGTTGCGTCCCTGATTCGTTGTGCGCTTGATACTCACGCCAAACTCCTGCCACTTTTTCAGGATATCCTCCTTGGGAATGAACCCTTCATGACGCCCGAGTTCCTTGCCGCTGGCATCAAAAAAGATCTGAGTCGGGATCGACTTGATCCCGTACTTCTTGGCTTCCGCCTGGTTCTCGGGTTTCCAGACATCGATGAACACGACATCAAAGACGCCTTTGTACTCCTCGGTCAGTTCATCGAGAATGGGAGCCATCTTCTTGCAGGGTATGCAAGTCTTGGCGCCCAGATCGACCAGTTTCGGCAACGCCTGCTCAACCTTGGCTTGCGCCGCTGACTCGTTTGTGGTGGCGGCATCCTTGGCACAGGCAGTCATAGCCAGCAGACCGATGCCCAACAATAAGGAAACGCTATTTCTGATCATATTCATTATCATACCTCCTGAAGTTTTTTCTTGATCTCTTCCGGTGTCAGCACCTTGCCTGTGCTCTTGACCACGCCATCGACCGCGAGGGCGGGGGTCATCATCACGCCCATGTCCATGATGTCGTTGATGTCGCTCACCTTCACGATCTCGCAATCGAGACCGAGCCCCTTGGCGGCCGCTTCGGCGTTCGCCGTCAACTGCTTGCATTTGGGGCACCCCGTACCCAGGATCTGAATTTTCATTTTTTTCCTTTCTCTAGAACTAATTTCCTATTCGTGCGTCCCTGATTCGTTGTGCAAACCATTCGTTGCGTCCCTCATTCGTTGTGGATCACCCCACAAACGCCCCGAAGATCATGCCGCTGAACGTGGCCATGATGATCACCAGCGAGACGAACACGACCGTTTTCCTGGAGCCGAGCACGCTGCGGATCACCAGCATGTTCGGCAGGCTCAGGGCCGGGCCGGCCAGCAGCAGCGCCAGGGCGGGACCCTTGCCCATGCCGTTGCCGATCAACCCCTGCAGGATCGGCACTTCCGTCAGCGTGGCGAAATACATGAAGGCGCCGGCAAAGGATGCGAAGAAATTAGACGCCAGGGAATTACCACCCACCGCCCTGGAAACCCATTCCGACGGGATCAGTCCTTCATAGCCGACGCGCCCCAGCAGGGCTCCGGCCACCAGGACGCCGATCAGCAGCAGCGGCATGATCTGCTTGGCGAAACCCCACGACGACGAGAACCATTCGCCCGTCTCGCCCTTGTCGAGGCTGGTGAACCAGGAAAGCCCGATCACGGCGGCGGCAAACGCCACCATCGGCTGTTCGGGAAAGACGATGGCCAGCGCCACCGTCGGCAGGGCGGTCAGTCCGACCTTCCACCATTTGACCTCGAACCAGGCGACCAGCATCGTGCCCAGTGCCGCCGCGAATAGCGACGACACGATCCATTTGGAGGCGTAGATGGCCGCCCAGAGGCCTGTCGGCTCCTGCGGCTTGCCCCAGTTCGCAAACACCAGGATGCCGACCATCGAGGCGAAATAGAGCGCATTCTGCCAGAGCGGCCGCTTGACCTCTTCCTCCGGCAACAGCATCTGGGCGGCGGCTTTCTGCTTCTCTTCCTTGATAAAGATCAGATGCATCAACACGCCGATGATCACACTGAAAAGAACCGCCCCGACCGCGCGGGCGATTCCCAGCTCGATCCCGAGGACGCGCGCGGTCATCACAATCGCCAGAATGTTGATCGCCGGGCCGGAATACAGGAAAGCCGACGCCGGCCCCAGACCCGCGCCCATGCGGTAGATCCCGGCGAAGAGCGGCAGCACCGTGCAGGAGCAGACCGCCAGGATCGTGCCCGACACGGCAGCCACGCCGTAGGCCAGGATCTTGTTCGCCTTGGCGCCGAGATACTTCATCACCGAGCCCTGGCTCACGAATACAGCGATGGCACCGGCGATGAAGAAGGCCGGGATCAGGCACAGCAGCACATGTTCCTGCGCATACCATTTGGCAAGGTGCAGCGACTCCATGACCGCGTTATCGAACCGCTTCCGGCCCGCTGGCAGGTAAAAGAACGCCAGGAATATCCCCACGATCCACGCCAGTTTCTTCCACTCCTCTTTCCAGTTCATTTCTCTCCTCACGCCACCAATTGCGCCTGCTCCTGCGCTTCCGAGATCAATACCGCCTCCACGCAACCGAGGAAATTGAGGATGCAGGGGACCTTCAGGCGGTAGAACACCTGCTTGCCGCGCTTGTCAACGTCCACGATCCCGGCCTGTTTCAATACAGACAAGTGTTTCGAGACGGTGGAAAAATCGGCGCCGATGGCATCAACGAACTCGCAAACACAGCGTTCGCCACCGGCGAGCTGCTCCGCCATCCACAGCCTGGTCGGATGCGCCAGCGCCTTGAGCACCCGCGCCTTCGCCTCGTATCGCCGCTTGTTCATCGCCTCCATGAAATACTCCTTACATTTGAATACTTGACAAAATAACCATATGTTATTCCGGTGTCAATCTTGTTTTCCGGCATCCGCTCGACAAGTGGCGGATCGTGCGGTATAAGGCTGCTTATGAAAGAAACGGCGATATCAACCGAGCGGGTATTCGAGGGGCGGCTGCTGAAGATCGATGTTGTCAGCGTGGAGCTTGACGACGGGACGCGGGCGTTGCGCGAGATCGTGCGGCATCCCGGCGCAGCGGTGATTATCTGCCGCAAGCCGGATGGCAGGTTCGTCTTCGTGCGCCAGTACCGCCTGGCCGCGCGCACGGCCTTGCTGGAGGCAGTGGCCGGTACGCTGGATCCGGGAGAGGATCCGGCCGTGTGCGCGCGCCGTGAGGTCGAGGAGGAGACCGGCTACCGTCCGCTCCGGCTGGTGCCGCTGGGCGAGGCTTATCCGGCCCCGGGCTATACCGAGGAGCTGCTCCATTTCTTCTATGCCGAGGTACCGAACACGGCTGGCCAGCAGGCGACCGATGATGATGAGCGCGTGCTCGTTGAGGAATACTCGCAGGCGCAGATCGATGACATGATTGCGCGCGGCGAGATCCGCGACGCCAAGACCCTCGCCGCCTGGCTGCTCTTCACACGCCGGATACCGCCGCGCTGAAAGCCGTTCACTCTGACTTATCTTTACATACGACTTACCGCGCGACACGCACAGGATCGATCAACTTGCCCTCAGCGTTGAAATAGACCCCTTCCTGCGCCAGCAATCGGCGCTTCCGGTGGAGTGCTTCCCCATCGGTGCTGCCTTGGAAGCCGCCGAGGGTCAAGGCGGAGGTTATCACCCGGTGGCAGGGAACGTCCGGCGCGAAGGGGTTGACCTTGAGCGCCTGTCCGACGGCGCGAGGGCTTTTGCATCCGATGGCGGCCGCGATCGCCGCATAGGTGCTGACCTTACCCGGCGGAATAAGGCTCACGGCCTCATAAACGGAACGCTGGAAGCGCGTGCACCCGGCCCGGTCGCGACCTCGTCGGCTGCTTTCCATGGTGTTACTCATAGCGGTAGCCGGCGCCGTGGACGGTCTTGATGATCGCGGGGCGCGACGGGTTCTTCTCGATGCGCTTGCGCAACTGCGAGAGATGCTGGTCCAGGGCCCGGCTTTCCGGCAGGTAGTTCAGTCCCCAGCAGGTGTTCATCAGCGTGTCGCGATCAATGACCTTGCCGCGGTTCTCATGAAAGAACTGCAGGATGCGCATATCGCGTGCGCCCACATCGATGGGCTTGCGGTCGCGATAGACCCGCAGTTCCTCTGGCACGACGATGAGATCCTTCATCTGGAACGAGGCCTTGGTCCCGGCTGATGGCTCCGGATTAACCCGCCGCATCACGGCCCGCACCCGCGCCAGCACCTCCTTCACCCCGAAGGGCTTGACGATATAGTCATCCGCCCCCATTTCCAGCCCAACCACCTTGTCGATCTCCTCGCTCTTGGCGCTGATGAACAGGATCGGGACCTGGCGCGCATCCCGCCGGATCTCGCGGCAGAC
>CAZSRU010000022.1:26420-28793 GCA_964609395.1 uncultured Victivallales bacterium | reverse complement strand
CGCTGATGAACAGGATCGGGACCTGGCGCGCATCCCGCCGGATCTCGCGGCAGACGTCATACCCGCTCATCCCCGGCATCATGATATCGAGGCAAACCAGATCGGGATGGAAATCGACATACTTCTCCAGGGCCTCGCGCCCGTTGGCCGCTCCCGCCACCAGGTACCCCTCCCCGGCAAGAATCTCGCACAACCCCGCGCGGGTGTGTACATCGTCTTCCGCAACCAGTATCTTCATTTCGGTGCTCGCTTTCTCTATTGCCGGTATCAGTCGCATTCCCATATGCAATCGCTTACAACACAGCGGCCGGGGTGGAACCCGGCCCTCCAGGGGCTTCAACTGTCAACCGGAAGCAGGCCCCTTTCGGAGTCGGCACGAGGACCAGATCCCCCCCGTGCAGGCGCGCCAGATCCCGCGAGATCGACAGGCCGATCCCCGCTCCGCTGGCCTGCTGTGTCAAGCGATCATCCAGCCGGAAGAACGGCTTGAACACCGCTTCGTGGAAGGCGGCCGGAATCCCCGGCCCGTCGTCCGTCACGTCCAGCACCACGTGATCCTGCTCCCGGCGGGTGACCACCCGCACGGTGGCTCCCTCGCCAGCGTACTTTTCGGCATTTCCCAGCAGATTGCCCAAAATCTGTTCCACCGCATCCCGGTCGAACAGGACCGGGTCAGGGCACCCCGGCTCGAAATGAAGCACCATCGTCTTCCGGTCGAATGCAGGCCGGAAATGTTCCAGGACTTCGCTGACGGTCTCGTCCAGTACGCCGGGCGTCCGATGCAGCCGCAAGGTCCCGCGGCCCTGCTTGCCGAAGGAAAGCACATTGTGGATCATCCGCCCCAGCCGGCGGCTCTCCGAGAGCAGGATGCCGGTATACTGCTCTGCCTTGGGATCCTTCCCGGATATCCGCTGCTCGAGCAGTTCGGTGTACATGCGGATATTCGTCAGCGGCGTCTTGAGCTCATGCGAGACCTGGTTCACGAACGAGACCCGCTGCTGCGCCTCGCGCATCGCCCGGCGATGCTCGCGGACAACGAGAAACGCCGTCGCCATCATCGCGATGGTCACGGCGAGAATCACCAGCAGCAACCCCAGCGCGGCGGGCGGGATCCCGCCAGCCGCCAACGGTGAGCCGTGGTAGGAAAGTTGCCATGCCGCTAGCGGTCCCGAAAGGGCATGCACGGCCCAGGGCGTCGCCCCGTTCTCCGGCAGGAAGGATCCCCAGCCATACAGGAGCTCCCCACGCGGATCGCGCAAGGCGATGTACTCGTCAACGTCATCTGCCGCATAACGTCCCGTCCCGCGATCAAGTCGCGTATGCGGCAGGGCGGCGATCACCTCGGCGAGCAAGGCGTATCGGTCAAGCTCCACCCCACGGACCGAGCCATCCTCCATCCGCTGCCAGATCGCGAACTGGATGCCATCCTCCCAGAACCAGGTGTACCAGCCACGACGGGCAGGTTCAGCATCGGGCCCGTCAGAGGCCTCGTTCACGAAACCATTGCCGGCCCGTCGCCAGGCTGCCGTCCTTTCGAGGAAGTAGCGTTCCCGCTCCACCAGGCCGGCGCTGGCCGGATCGGGAACCACCAGGGCTCCCTCGGCATCGAATACAAACGGCTGCCGGATGAACCGGCTCGCCCGTACCAGCGTGCGCTGCCAATCCGGATCCTGCATCGGCGTCGCCAGCAACGGCAGGATCGACTGCTCGACCCGATTGACGACATCTTGCAGCTCGGTATCATATCGCGAAAGAAGGCGCAGGGCGGTCGCCTCCAGGCGTGCCTGTGTCTGCGCCTGCTCCAGGCGGACCGAACGCAGCCCGAGCCAGCCCATCAGCACCACGGGTGCCAGGACAACCAGGATCAAAGCTGCGTTCAGTCTACGATTCATCAGTACTTCTGCGTTTCTATCTTGTATTGTACATCGCGCATTGATTTGCGGCGCCCGCCCCACGACGAACTTTCCAACGAATCCGAATCGGCCTGGTTATCAGCCGAAAATCGCTGCAATTGCTGCTTGGCTTCCGCCGGCATATCCTCCTGTTGAGCGACCTCTTCCAACCGCTGGATATTCCCCTTCAGAAGCTCGCGCGCTTCCTCCACGCGTCCCTCGTCCCGGAGTTGCACGGCCTGCTGGTTAACCACAGCCGCCTCCTGCATGACAAACTCACTGACAACTTTCTTGTTTTCATTTGCCGCCACCTCCTCGCGCGATGCCGTTACCTTGGCCTGAGCCTGCCCCCGCAGCGCGTTCTGCTCGTTCGTGCCCAGATCGCGGAATGTCGCCGTAACCGAGGCCAGTTCGACGATCGCGTCCGGTTCGTGCGCCGGTACTTCGACTTCGAGTAGCAGATGCCGCTCCTGTCCCCCGT
>CAZSRU010000022.1:0-26320 GCA_964609395.1 uncultured Victivallales bacterium | reverse complement strand
GGTTCGTGCGCCGGTACTTCGACTTCGAGTAGCAGATGCCGCTCCTGTCCCCCGTAGAGTTGGTTCAGTTGTGTGATCACCGTCTGGCCGGAGATCTCCGATGAACGCCCCAGCGTGCGCAAGGGCCGGATGCCCGCCCCGCATTCGATCCGGATCTCGACATCCTGCGCGATCACGGACATCGCCTCGCCAAACTCGCGGTCGAAGATGGCCACGAGATCATTCGCATTCTCAACGAAGGAATGATTGCCATCGCTCTCGCGTGCCAGCCGTACCATCAGGTCCTCGTTATACCCGAGCCCCAGCCCGATCGTGGTCACCGAGATACCATCCTTCATCAGCGAACCGCCCAGCTCGCCTAGGGCACCCGGGGAGTCTGGCCCCACATTGGCCTGCCCGTCGGACAGGAGGATCACGCGGTTGACCTGTTCCCGCTCCAGGAACTTGCGCACCTCGGCCGCACCCTTGCTCGTCCCCGCGAACAGGGCGGTTGAGCCGCCCGCCTGGATCTGCTCGATCCCGCGCCGGATCTCGGCGCGGCTCGAGGCCTTCGTCGCCGGCACCAGGACAGTCACATTGTCATCAAAGGCCACCACCGAGATGATGTCGTCATCCCTCAGCCTGTCCACGGCCGCCAACGCCGCCTGGCGCGCCTGCTGGATCCGTTCCCCTTGCATGGACCCGGACTTGTCGATCACCAGCGCCATATTCACCGGCGGACGCTTCGCTGCCTGCTCCCGTTCCGCCGCCTGCAGCGCCACCTTCAGTACGACCGTGCGTTTCGCCCCGGCTTCCAGCAAGGGGTTCGTCATATCCACCTTCAGCGTCACCTGCCCCGCCCGCGCCGGTATCGCCGCCAGCAGGATCGCCGCCCCGACTCCCATCAACCTATGTGCCTTCATATTCACTCTCCCGTTATCATGATACAGTTTGCCATTCCACGCCACTCATTTCCAGTAGATCCCTTCCCTCCTTCCGTTCGCGTTTGCCGATGCCGCCTCAAGACACCTTCATCAAACACGTGAAAAGGAAACCGCGGGTCAGGATTCCTTCATTCTACTGTAAGAAGATTGTAAGCGGACTTGTTTGCTTGACCGGATGCGGCCGCCAGCAGCAGACCGGTCGCCCGTTCGGGGGGCTCCTCCGCGGCGGGCGGCGGGACGGGCTCGACAATCGCGGGGCGGCATTCTATAGTCCGCACAGTTTATTAACGATCGGGTGGTTGCGATGGCGGATGCGTTTGTCAGTTCGGAAAAAAAGGAACAGCTCCGGGTGCTGATGGAGGCGGTCGGGGTCTGCGAGGAGGACCTGACCGAGAAATTCATCCTGGGCTCGGGCAGCGGCGGTCAGAAGATCAACAAGACCGCCTCCTGCGTGTATCTGCGCCACGCGCCATCGGGTGAGGAAGTGAAGTGCCAGAGCTCACGCTCGCGCGAGCTGAACCGCTATTACGCGCGCAAGCTGCTGTGCGAACGGCTCGACGAGCAGATCCGCGGGGCGCAGAGCAAGCGGCAGCAGGAGGCCGAAAAAATCCGTCGGCAGAAGCGGCGGCGCTCGCGGCGGCAGAAGGAGAAGATGCTGGAGGGGAAGCACCAGCATTCGGAGTGCAAGCAGATGCGGGCGAAGGTCAACCCCAAGGATCATGAGTAGGCCTGATTAACGGCGAAGCTAGTTAGGTAAGCGTGCCGCCCACCGGGGTGGGCAAAAACGAGGTAGGCAACTTGAAGTGAGTTTTGAACAACCAACATCCAACGCCCAACATCAAACGCCCAAGTTGGGGCGCCTTTACTTGGATGTTGGGCGTTGGATGTTGGATGTTGGGCGTTGGGCGTTGAAATGAATTGAAGTTATAGGCAAGGAACGGTTGGGTGTATGGGCAAGATTGTGTATTCAAGGGAATTGTGCACGGAGCTGATCGCACGGGTCCGGTCGTTCAAGCTGCTCCAGCCATACCGGCTGCGCCGTTACGAGCCGGGCGATGTGCTGCGGCTGGCATTGACGACCGCCTGGCCGGAAGCGCGCGGCACCGGCGTTTTCCGTGTCGGGAAGTTCGCCGGCGGCGGGTTCGCGGGGCAGGTCTACCGCTGCGTGCTCGAATCGATCTCGTTCGAGAGCGGCGCGGCCACGGATGGCGGACTGAAGGTCGGCGGCATCTACGCGGTGAAGGTGCTGGTGCCGCCGGGGCGGTTCGCGGTCGGCTTCCGCAACCTGGTCTACTGGATCGCGTTCCAGGCCCCGTTCAGCGCGCAGGTGCTGGAGAGTGCCTGCCGCAGCGGCCTGCTTTGGCCGAAGGTGCTGCGGCTGGCGGCGGCGGAGACGTTCGGCACGCCGGAGGCGGTGGCCGACACCTACGCCTCGTTCCGCGACGAGAACTTTTCGGCCTATGGGGAAGTCCGCGAATGGGTGGAAGGGCGCGTGTGGCGTCTGGAGTCGGACCTCGCGCCATCAAAACGCCGCCGCTGGCGCACGGTCGACCCGCAGGAGACGGAGAGCCCGGAATACGTGGCCAAGCATCAGTTCATGACGCGCCTGGTGGCGATGCTGCACGCCATGGGGGCCTATGAGCTGGCTCGCCAGTATGCATGGTCGACGATGAAGAGCCAGCCGAACGTGCTCAAGCGGCATGGCGCTGGAGGTGACCCATCCGCCGGGCTGTGCGCTGTCGATTTCCGTGCGGGACTGGCACTGGTGCCGTTCCTGCCGATGAGCCCCGGCGACTTCAAGCTGATCTGGCAGGGCCTATGGCGCGGCTCGATCGCGCAGTTCGACCGCTGCGACTTCGACAAGCTGCGGGCATACGTCGCCGCGCATCCGGCGGCGTTCAAGGGCCAGGCGGGCCTGCTGGCGGTGCTGGAGCGCGATGACGCCGCGTATCGCCGGCGAATGCCGGATGTGACGCACCAGGGCTGGCAGTTGCTGACCGACCGCGCCCTGCGGGCGGATGTGCGCGAGGGGCTGGTAGCCGGCTACACGGCCAACGGACTGGTGGATACCGCCATGGCCGCGAAACTGCAGGGCGGCGGAGTCCGTTTTGCCGCGTTCTATCTGCTGGGCGCGATCCCGCTGGCCGGACGCGTCTGCCGACGGCTCTGGGGCAACGGCGTGTTCCGCGCCCACGCCAAAGCCATGTGCACGGACATGGCCTATCTGCGCCGTGCCGGCAAAGCCGCGGCTGCCGCCAAGGCTGTGGACTGGCATCGCGCCGGGCGCGTCGGCGAGCGACACGCCCGGCTGCTGGCGGATCATGTCGGCCTCTGCTGGCTGGAACGGTTGACGGTCGGGCTGTTGCCGTTTGTCTTCATGCACCGCTGGTTGACCGAGCCGTTGACGCCCGTGCGAAGTGTGCGCGAGGGGTTTGCGTATGTGCGGCGTTTCATGAACGATGCCGCCTTCCGTGAGCAGTGGCTGCGCGACCAGGTGGAGGATGGGCGGCGCGAGGGGATGCTGCGTGACGACGAGGCGGACGCGATCCTGGCCCGTATCGGCGAGCCGTTCATTGCCAAGTACCTCAAGAGCGTCGGGGTGCATCTGGCCTTCCTGCCGGTTACGCAGGTGGTTTCTGTCACGGTGGGCGCGATTGTCGCTGCACAGATCTATACCCGGACGGGCGATTGGAAAAGCGCCACGGCAGCATTTACGGGCATACTGATATTCTTCCAGGTGTTCCCGATCTCGCCGGGGTCGATCTGCCGCGGGTTGTATGTGGTGTACCTGATGATCCGCGAGCGCAACTTCCGCGATTATGCGGTGGCGGCCCCGCTGTCGTTCGTGAAGTACATTGGCTATCTGGCGTTCCCGATCCAGATGACAGCCTCGTATCCGGCGCTCTCGCAGTTCATGGCGGGGCGCTGGGCCACCGGCGCGGTGCATATCATCCCGGTCTTCGGCGAGAAGGGCGCGCTGCTGGAGCATTACGTGTTCGACTGGTTCTTCAACCGCCCGCGCGTGGCCGGGCGGCGCCTGGCCCGCCATATCCGGGGCGTGCTGACCGGGTGGATGCTGGCGGGACTGGCGTTCGGCGGCTATATGCTGGGAGTGCGTGGCGTGGACTGGGGTGATCCGCGCGGCTTGAAGACCGGTATCAACATCATCATCGCCGTCGTCTGCGCCTTTGTGCTGCCGCGCCTGCTGTTCTACCCGCTGTTGCGCCGGCGGGCATGACGGATTCGTGCTTGCCATCTATTGGTAAAGTCGTATGCTTGCCATGCGATTTTGAAAGGAGGTGGTTGATGCTGTAAGACTGAAAGCGTGCATGGCTGGATGTATTAACGATCACAATGATAACCTCTAAGGCGGAGTATGAAATGAACGTGAAGAAAATGATGATGATGGCAGCGGCGGTAGCCGTGGCCGGTGTGATGGTGGCCGAGCAGGCGCGTGCGTCGGCGGTACCTTCGCTGCTGATGGGTACGCGGTCGATGAATGTCAGCGGTATGCTGGGTGACAATGGCGATGATTTTGAAGTCGCCATGAGTGGTGCATTCGGCTACTTCTTCCAGGACTACATCCAAGCCGGCGTGTTTCTTGGTGTCGAGGTCGTCGGCAGCGACTACAAGTCCGTGGATGGCGGCGTCTTCGGCGAGTACAACGTCGATCTCGGCAGCCAGATCGTCCCGTATGCGGGGGGCAGTGTCGGCTTGATATGGATGGATACCGAGCATGACAGCGACACGGCGATCGAAGCCACCGGCTATGGCGGCGCGCGGTATTTCTTCGTGGACTACGCAGCCATCGGTGCCGAACTGGTTGTCGGGGTGGCGACCGAGGATATCTACAACGGCGGCGAAGATGCCGTGGACTGGGCGGTCTACGTGAACACAAGCTGGTACTTCTAAACCGGTTGTGGCGCAAGCCGCGATACAAGCACCCGTTTTTCTCACAGGGAAAAGCGGGTGTTTTTGTTTTTGAGCCCCAGGTAGAGCAGCAGCAGTTTCAGGCGCAGCAGGCGGTCGTGCGTGCGCTCCTTGTGGATCGGGGCCGGGCTGCATGCCCATGAATGCAGCAGATGGCGCAGTGCCGCTGGCCGGTCGCCCCGGCTGAAGGCCATCCAGGAGGCGGACGAGTATTGCTCGGCATAGGCGCGGCGGCGCTGCCGCGGATGCGCCGCCAGCGCGCCGCCGGGACCGAAGGCCTTGCGCAACACGGCGATAACCTGCGGCAGGAAGGTGCGCTCGTCCATACTGAGACTGCCGATGGTGGTGCGGTAGCGCGAGAGCGGGGTCTCCAGTTGCAGGCACTCGTGGCAACTGGCGACCCTCAGCCAGAGATCGTAATCCTCCGGACCGCGGAACTGCTCGTCGAACAAACCGGCGTCCAGGATCGCCTCGCGCCAGGCCAGCACGGTGGAGGTGGCGATCGGGTTGTGGATGATGAAATCATCGAGCGTCAAGGACGTGACACGGAAGGCGGGAACCGTGGGTGGCTGCGGGTACCCCGGATCGAGCGGGATGGTGCCCCCGCAGAACAGGACGGCGGAGGGGTGCGTCGCGGCGGTGTTGAGCTGGGCCATGATCCGCCCGGGGAGCCAGGCATCGTCGGCATCGAGGAACGCGATCCAGTCGCCGGTGGCGGCGCGGATGCCGGCGTTGCGGGCACCGGCGGGGCCGGTGTTGCGAGACTGGCGCAGCAACCGTGCATCAACCGTGCCGGTCAGCGAGTGCTGCCAGTCCTCGAACACACGAACGGTATCGTCGCTCGAAGCATCGTCCACGACGATGATCTCCTGCACGGGACGGGTCTGGCGCACAACCGAGTCGAGGGCCTCGACCAGCGTGGCGGCGGAGTTGTGGGCGGGAATGATTACGCTGACATTATTCATGATAGGGATTTTGGATTTGGCTGTAATAGTCGATGTAGTGCTGGATGACGACATCTTCCGAGAAGTTTGCGAGTGCGTGTTGGCGGGCCGCGGCACCGAGGAAGGCCGCCTTGTCCGGCGACATCAGCGTACGCAGTCCCTCGCCTAGCGCGCCGTCCTGCCGCAGATCCAGGCGGATGCCGCCTGGGCCGCCCATCCAGGCCAGCACCGGGTGGTCATGCGTGATGACAGGCAGGCCGCTGGCGATCGCCTCGAGCAGGGCGATCGGCATCATCTCGAAAAGCGAGGCCAGCACAAAGCCGTCGAACGTGCGCAGCAGCTCTGGCATCTGCGCGTGTGGATAATCGGGTAGGAAGGTCACGCGCCCTGCGCCGCACTCCTGGGCAAGCGCCTCTATCGCGTTCAGATCGGGCGTCCGTGAGCCGGCAATCACCAGGTGCAGCGGTATGCCGGGCATGGCTGCAAGCGCCCGCGCGAAGTCGCGGATCAGCCAGTCGATACGCTTGTGGTGCCGTTTGATCGCGGCGGCGGTACCGAGAATGAAGGCGTTTTCCGGAAGCCCGATAGCGCGCCGCAGGGAGGCTCGCGCTGCAGGTGTTGGCACGGGGTGGTAGACATCCGTGTTCACGAAATTCGGAATGGCGGTCCAGTGTGGTTTCGCGCTGGCGGGTGGAAGTTTTTCGAGCGACTGCTCCAGATGCCAGGGAGCGAGGTGCTGCAGGTACTCGAACGGTTGCAGGAAGGTGAGCGGTTCCTCGGTGCCGTGCGCGAGGATCACCTGCGTCGCGGTCCTGCCCGCCAGGCGCGCGCGGCGGCAGCAGTCGGCGAGCACCGGATCCTGCACATGCAGGATGTCGATGCGGTCGCGGTCGAGGATCGGTTTCAAGGCGTGCCAGAAGGTTTGCTGCTCAAGCGCGTAATCGCTCTTGAGGCCCCAGCGCCAGGTGAAGGGAGGCATGGCCCGCACGATCAGTCGGTTCAGGCGCGTACCGCGCCGCAGGCAGGGGATGACCTGCAGCGGCGTGCCGGCGGCAGGCACGGGAGCGGCGGCAAAGAGCGTGACATCGATCCCGCGCCGGTGCAGGGCGATGGCGGTATCGAGCGCCCAGGTCTCGATACCGCGGGCAACCGTGCCTAGACCGGAACTGGCGATGGCGATCCTCATGCGTCTTTCCCCCGTGTCTCGCCGGTGGCCGGCTTCGGCGGGATCAGGCGGGCCGGGATGCCGACGGCGGTGCAGTGGTCGGGCACGTCGTGCGTGACCACGGCGTTGGCCCCGATGCGGGTATGGCTGCCGATGCGGACGGGGCCGATGACCTTCGCGCCGGCCCCGATAAACACATCATCGCCCAGCAGCGGGCTCTGGCCGCGCTCGGCCCCGATCGTGACGAGGTGCTCGATGCGCAGGTCGCGCCCGCCGCGCACCGCGCCGTTGATCACCACGCCGTAGCTGTGGATCAGGACGAAGGCCGGACCGAATTCCGCCCCGCGGCCGATGATGCAACGGCCGAAGAACCCATTCAGCTTATTGAAGAGCATGGCCAGCGGCACCAGGCGACGGCGGTGCGACACCTGCATCAGGCGGTACATCAGCATCGCGAAGGTGCCATCGGTCAGCAGCGCCTTGACCATGCTTTTCCGCGACGCGCTGCCATACAGCCACTCCGCCTTGGCGGTGATATCGGTACGCATAAGGGCAAACACGTTCATGCCAGTAGCATAATGCGCCCGGAATCGGAAAGAAAGCGCAAAGGCGGGAGGGGTCACTAAGCTTCAAGAGGAGTGACTTCGTGACCTCGTGACTTCGTGACGCCGGGCAAGGGGCCGCTCTTGGCGTCACGAGGTCATCAAGTCACGAAGTCACGGTGTGCCGCGGGTAAGCAGCGGGGTTTGTGAGTGCCCGAGGGTGTCGCGCAGCCGCTTGAGGTATTCGGCGGCGACGATCCAGGGGGCGCGGTTCTCCCAGTAGGGGGTGCCGGGGACGATGGCGAACTCGATGTTGCCGGGGGCGTACGTCTCCAGACGCTCCATGACGCGCCGGGCATGGAAGCGGCAGGTGACCAGCGCCACGCGGCGATGCGGGGTGTCGCGCAGGAAGGTGGAGAGCGCCTGCATCTCGCCGTCGGTATTGCTGAAATCACCGGGGACCAATCGGATGGCGGGCTTGCCAGCATCCTCGCTGTAGTGTGCGCGCTTCCATTCCTCCAGTTCCTCGATTCCCCATTCGGTGCGTGTCAGGTTGCGCTGGTGTTTGCGCGACCAGAAGCTTCTCTGCGGGTCCTGGCCAACCAAAATCACCGGTGGTGATGGCGCGCGGGCAACCCATGCGGTCAGGGCGCGGATGCGGCGCTGCTGGGCGCGGGCGCCGCAGACAAGATAGACCGCGTCCCACGACTGCGTGGGATCCGCCTGGCAGTCGCGCATCTGCAGCCAGTCGGCGGCGGGACCGCACAGCAGCGCAAGCGCCGCGACCAGCGCGACCGCCGCCGTGCCGGCAAGGCGGCGGCGCGTCGCACGGCGGTTCACGGGTTGGCGTGGGCGCTTGAAGATCATGTCGATGTCCGCGGGGTACGGGCCCAGGAACCGGAAAGGTTCCCGCGGCAGTAGCGTATGAATCCGGCAAGCAAGGCGGCCTGCATGGTGACGAAATAATCGACGCCACGGCACAGCCGCCACACCGGCCCGCCCCACGCCAGGCGACGCGAAAACCGTCCGGCCAGGGCGGCTGCCAGCAGCAGCAGGCCTCCGGCGCAGACGGCCTTGGCTACGAGCACGAGCGGCGTGTATGCGGCGGGGCGTGGGCCGTATGTCAAGGACAGTGCCGCGGCGGCCAGCATGACCAGCGCGAGGTGTGGTGTGAACCAGCGCATGATCTTGTGCGACCAGAAGCACCAGGCGAAACGCCCGTAACGCGGATGCAGGCAGGCGCGGCAAAGCCGGGCCGCCTGGTAGTCCCCGCTGCCGATGCGGACCCGCCGCCGCCATTCGTCCTGCACCGCCGGCACATCCTCCTCGGCCACGGCGGACGGCTCATAGAGCATGCGCAATCCGGCCTCGCGCACCTTCATGCCGATGACGAAATCATCCACGATCGTGCTTGGCGGGATCTCCTGCCAGAAGCATCCGGGCCTCAGCGCGTAGATGGCGCCGTTGGCCCCGAGGCAGGAATCGAGGGCGGACTCACGCGCCTTGAGCACGTTCTCCAGGTTCCAGTAGGTGTGCTCTGCATCGCTGCCTGAGCCGGTGAAGACGAGTCGCCCGCACACACCGCCGACGGCGGTGTCGGCGAAGTGCCGCGCGAGCAGGCGCAGCGCATCCGGGCGGAAGCGGGTGTTGGCGTCGGTAAAGACGAGCAGGGTTCCATCCGGGCAGCCATCCTGTTGGCGCGCGGCCGCGACGAGATCACGCAGCACCGCGACCTTGCCGCGATTGCGCTCGAACGCGATGACCTCGATCCAAGGTGCTGCCACAGCGGCTTTCCTCGCACACGCGGCGGTATCATCCGTGCAGCCGTCGGTCCCGATAAGCACACGCAGGAGTCCGGCCGGATAGTCCGCCGCGATCAGGTTCGCGACGCGGTCTGCAATCACATCGGCCTCATTGAACGCCGACAGCAGCACGACAAGCGGTGGCGTGTCGGGTGCCGGGAGTTGCGTATCCTGTCTGCAGTCTGCAGTCTGTAGTCTGCAGACTTTCTCGATAGGCATAGCGTGTCGGGTGCCGCGTGTCCGGGGGCGTGTCGCCAGCAACAGCAGTGGATAGGCGATCCACGCATAGGAGAGCATGGAGGCCGCGACGATCATCAGCGCGTACAGGGCAATAGTCATGCGGAGAGTCAGCCATAAAAAGAGCGGCAGGTCAACTGGCACGTTCATGTTTATCCGTTTGCCGAGACACGTCGCTGGCGGTGTGAGAATAAATCGAAAAAATATTTCAAAAAATGAATGAAGTCTATTGACGCCGAAAAAAAAACGGTTTAACGTTCGCGCTAGCTGGTGCAGTGACTGCACACAGAGTGTGTGGCACGCGGCATATTGACGAACGAAGCTGTGGTGGTTCTCGCGAGTGGATATGCATAGCGGCCGTAAACGAGCCGGAGTACCCGGCGAACAGTGAGGAGAGGCTGATTATGGCAGCAAAGAAGACAGCGACGAAGACCGTGGCCAAGAAGGCAGTAGCGAAGAAGGCTCCGGCGAAGAAGGCCGTTGCCGCGAAGGCCCCGGCGAAGAAGGCCGTTGCCGCGAAGGCCCCGGCGAAGAAGGCAGCTGTGAAGAAGGCTGTTGCTAAGAAGGCCCCCGCGAAGAAGGCCGCAGCAAAGAAGTAAGCAGCATCGAGAAAAAAAGGCGGCCGGCATTGCGCCGGTCGCCTTTTTTATGTTAGTGAACGGCCGCGGGTGCTATTGTCCTGCCGGCCTGGAGGAGGCTCTATAATCATGATCACGCAGATGCTGTTGGCGATGCCGTTGGCGAGCGCGCAGTCGATGATATTGAAAATGGACAAGCCCGGGATCGTGATCTGCCTGATTCTTTTCGGCGGCTCCATTTACGCATGGTCGATCATGGTGTCGAAGCTGATCTTCCTGATTCGTGCGCGCAACGAATCGCTTGTCTTGCTGCGCCGCTACCGGACGTTGAAGCATCCGGCGGAACTTTACCTTGCTCAAAGCGGACGGACCACGCGGGCGCCTTTGCAAGCCGTGTACGACCAGGCCTGCGCCGCGCTGGAGGCGGTGCTCGATGTGCAGGGGATCGAGGCGGGAAGCCTCCGTGCCGACGAAGGTTTCTCGCATGTGCCGCTCAGCGACCGGCAGCTCCGCTCGGTGCAGAACGCGGCGGAACGCATGGTGGCCGACCAGGCACTGCTGCTCGAGTCCAGCGTCGGCTACCTGGCCAGCGCGGCCAATGTGGCGCCTTTCCTCGGTTTGCTCGGCACGGTCATGGGCGTGATGAACACGTTCGGCAGCATGGCCGGCTCCGGTGCCGCGCTGCTTTCGGAAGTGGCTCCCGGCATCGGCAGCGCGCTGATGACCACGGTCGTCGGCCTGGTTGTCGCGCTGCCTTCCTCGATCGGCTACAACATCCTCAGCGACCGCGTGCGGCAGTTGACCGTGATGATGGACAACTTCGCGCAGGAGCTGGTCGGAGACCTGGAACGCGTCCATGTTTCCTGAGAAGGGGGATCGCTGATGAGCCGCAGAGTACCGTTGGCAAGCATGAAGCCGATCAGCGAGATCAACCTGACCCCGCTGATGGACCTGACGTTCATCCTGCTGATCACGTTCATCATCACCTTCCCGCTGATGGAGCAGGGCGTGCCGATCAACCTGCCGCAGGGATCGGCCGCGCCGCTGCCGACGGAGACCGCGCGCACGGTGATCAGCCTCGACGCTGCGGGCAATCTTTATCTCGATGACCGTCCGGTCACGTTCGAGGCGTTCGAGGCGCAATGCGCCGTGCTGGCGCAGACCGCCCCGGCGACGGCGGTATATGTGCGGGCGGACAAGGCCGTGCCCTATGGCGACGTGGTGCGTTTGCTGCGGGCACTGCACGTGCGCAAGCTCACGCGGATCGCGCTGGTGACCCAGGGTGATTCGTGAAGTATAGGCAAGCCCGCCGCCTACGGCGGTGGGCAAAAATGGGGTGGGTAACTGGAGTCGATGAAGCGGGTCGGGTAAGAGTATCCGAGTAAGGGTGGCGGTTAAGGGTGCGGTTAAGAGTGGGTTTAAGTGTTGCTACACTTACTCGCTTTCTTACTCGCCACCCTTAACCGGATACCCTTACCCGACCTGCTTACTCGTCTGCGTAAAGTGCGCCAAATTGTCCACGCTATAGACAAGGGGAACCATGCGTAGACTGAAGGACCGGTCATCGACCCGCCAAGCGAGACCCTCCCTGATACTGTTTTTGTTCATCGTGCTGTTCGCGACCGTGTGGCAGCATGGCTGGATCGGCAGCGGCCTGCGCCGGCATCTGCTGCCGCGCCTGCTGCCTCCGCTGCTGGAGCGGCAGGGCATCGCCGTGCGCCGGATCGGGGACGCCGAGGTACCGTCCACGCCGGCGGGACGCGGGCTACAGGTCACCCTGAGCCGGGCCTATGTCATGGATGTGCTCGCGCGCAGCCCGTTCCCCGCCTGGCTCGTGCCCCCCGGCCTGGTTGCCGACGGCATGGAGATCCATGCCGACTGGCTGCCGCCGGACACCAAGGAGGCACTGAGCCTGCCCTGCGTGCTGCGGCTTGATGCCGCCGCCGGCTTGCTGCCGCGCATACACGTCCGGTTTCCCGTCGCGGAACTCAACACCTTGCTTAGCGATGAGTTCGCCGAGGACTGGAGCGATCGGGACGAGTACGTGCTGGGGCACTACGATCTCGATCAGCGCATCTGGTTCAGGACGCTGCGGCTGGAGTCGCTGGACATGCCGCGCAAATCGCCGTCCGATGCAATCCGCTTCCGTGCCACTGCCACCGGCCGGCTGCGCTACTGGTTCAAGGACGGGATTGTCTCCGCCCGCCTGACGGCGGATGTGCGGCGGCTGGCGACCCTGTTCACGTTCGTGCCGGTGGTGCATGAAGACGGGACGGGGTTCGACTACTCCGCCCGCGTCGAGGCGCTCGACATCCGCGTGGACAACATGGCCCCCTGGCTGGAGCGACGGGTGGCGGATGCGCTGGGCAAGTCGATTGAACGCTCGCAGAACAAGCGGCGCAAGAAGGCGAAGATGGCCCGCCACCGCCTGCCCTCCTGGCTGCCGCTGGATGTGTCGCTGGAGGTTGAGCTCACTGAACAGTGATATTGACATCACCCTTGATAAGCACTATCTTCACGGCTCATGTTTTACACGGAAACCAGCATTTCGCCGATAGCGGAGGGAGTCAGCTTTGGATCTTGAACGGTTGCGTCACAGCGCGGCGCATGTAATGGCGGCGGCCGTATGCCGGCTGTACGAGGGCGTGCGCCTTGATATCGGGCCAGCGACGGACAGCGGATTCTACTACGATTTCGACATGCCTCAACGGCTCACCCCCGAGGACTTCCCGGCGATCGAGGCCGAAATGGCCCGCCTGGTGGAGGCGGATCTTCCCTTCGAGCGTTTCGAGGTATCGCGCGAGGAGGCCTGCCGGATGCTGGAGGCGCGCGGGCAGGACTACAAGGTCCAGCGGCTGGCGGACATTCCCGAGGGTGAGGCGATCTCCTTCTACCGCTGCGGCGAGTTCGAGGACCTGTGCCGCGGCCCGCACGTCGAGCGCACCGGCGAGCTCAAGGGGTTCAAGCTGACGTCGGTAGCCGGTTCCTATTTCCGCGGCAAGGAGACCAACCCGATGCTGCAGCGCGTCTACGGCATCGCGGCCGAATCGCCCAAGCAGATCAAGGTGCTGCTCAAGCAGCTCGAGGAGGCGGCAGCCCGGGACCACCGCAAGCTCGGCAAGGAGCTGGACCTGTTCAGCATCCAGGAGGACGTCGGTCCGGGACTGGTGCACTGGCATCCGCGCGGCGCGCGCATCCGCTCGATCATCGAGGACTTCTGGCGCCGCGAGCATTACCGCGCCGGCTACGAGCTGCTCTACTCGCCGCATATCGGGCGGGCGCAGTTGTGGGAGACCTCCGGCCATCTGGGCTTCTACAGCGAGAACATGTACGCGCCGATGGATGTCGACGGCGGCGATTACTACGTCAAGCCGATGAACTGCCCCTTCCATATCCAGATCTACAAGAACAGCAAGCGCTCCTACCGCGAGCTGCCCCTGCGCTGGGCGGAACTCGGGACGGTCTACCGCTACGAGAAGAGCGGCGTGCTGCACGGGCTGCTGCGCGTGCGCGGCTTCACCCAGGACGACGCCCACATCTTCTGCACGCCCGAGCGTATCCAGGACGAGGTGCGGACGACCGTGGCTTTCGCGCTGAAGATGCTGCGCGCCTTCGGCTTCGAGGACGTCACGGCCTACCTGGCGACACGCCCGGAGAAGGCCGTCGGCGAGGAGGCGCGCTGGGAGCAGGCGACCGTCTCGCTGCGCGGCGCGCTCGAGGCGCAGGGCATCGCCTACGAGGTCGACCAGGGCGGCGGGGCCTTCTACGGCCCGAAGATCGACCTGAAGATCAAGGACGCCATCGGCCGCGAATGGCAGATGGGCACGATCCAGTTCGATTTCAACCTGCCTGAACGCTTTGATCTCAAGTACACCGGCGAGGATGGAGCCGACCACCGGCCGTACATGGTGCACCGGGCGCTGCTCGGCAGCATCGAACGCTTTTTCGGGGTGCTGATCGAGCACTACGGCGGTAAGTTCCCGCTCTGGCTCGCGCCGGAGCAGGTGCGCGTGCTGCCGATTACCGACGACCAGCTTGACTATGCCGATGCACTGGCCGCGCAGTTGCGCGCGCTCGATTTCCGGGTGACGGTCGACCGTCGCTCCGAACGCATCGGTGCCAAGATCCGCGTGGCCCGCAACGACCGGGTCCCGTACATGCTGATCACCGGGGCGGAGGAGCAGGCGGCGGGAACCGCGGCGCTGCGCGGCCGCGACGGGGAGCAGGTTGTCATGACGCCGGATGCGGTTATCGGGCGTCTTCGCGAGGAACTCAAAACACAGGACTAGGGAGGTTGGTTATTCGTTCGTTCATTAGAGTCAATCACAAGATCCGGGTGCCGGAAGTCCGGCTGACCGGTGCGGATGGTGCGCTTATCGGGGTGGTGCAGACACGTGACGCATTGCGGATGGCGCAGGAGCAGGAGCTGGACCTCGTCGAGATTTCGCCCAACGCGAAACCGCCAGTCTGCAAGATCATGGATTACGGCAAGTACCGCTACAACCAGGGGCGCAAGGTGCGCGAGCAGCGCAAGCACCAGCACCAGACGGTGGTCAAGGAGATCAAGTACCGCCCCGGCGTGGAACAGCACGATTACGAGACCAAGCTCAACCATGTGCGCGAGTTCCTCGAAAAAGGCAACAAGGTCAAGCTGACCCTGACCTTCCGTGGCCGTGAGAATGCGCACCGTGAACTGGGCGAGGCCGTGCTCGAACGGGTGATGAAGGACTGCGCGGATATCGCGGTGGTGGACATGGAACCGAAGCGGATGGGCCGGATGGTGACAGCCATGCTTGGCGTGAAGCCGAACAAAGGCTAAAAAAACACTGGACGCCGGAACGGCTTTACGATACTGTTCGGGACTTTCCATTGCCGGAAGCGTAATGAGATGCCCGCCGGCGGGGACATCAATCAACAATCAGGGCGGGGTAGATATGCCGAAGAAAAAGACAAACAAGGCGGCGGCGAAGCGTGTACGGGTTACCGCGACAGGCAAGCTGAAGTTCACGAAGCCGGGCGCGGGACACCTGCTGTCCAGCAAGAGCCGCAAGCGCAAGCGCAACCTGCGCAGTGCAGGCGTTTTGAGCAAACCGGAACAGAAACGGATCACGACGTTGATCACGTCCTGAGTCCAGCGTTTATCGAAGAAGGAGAATCATGCCAAGATCAACCAATGCACCAGCTTCCCGTACCCGGCGTCGCCGGATTCTTGAGCGGGCCAAGGGATTCCGCGGATCGCGCAGCAAGCTGATCCGTATGGCCAGCGAGGCCGTCGACCGCGCCATGGTGATGTCCACGACACACCGCAAGGTCAAGAAACGCGACTACCGCGGGCTTTGGATCGCACGTGTGAATGCCGCTTGCAAGCAGAACGAGATCACGTACAGCCGCCTGATCGAGGGTTTGACGAAAGCCTGCGTGGTGCTGAACCGCAAGATGCTTTCCGAGATCGCGATCCATGATCCGGCGGGGTTTACCAAGATCGTCGCGCAGGCGAAGGTCGGCCTGGCGTAAAGCGCCGGAAACGCGAGCGTGTCAACGGCCATCTCTCGGGATGGCCTTTTTTTTTGCCGGGAGGGGCGCAATGAATCGTGCAGAACTGGAAACGCTGAAAGCGGAAGCCCTGGCGCAGGCCGGGGCGGCAGAGACGGCAGACGCACTGGAAGCCGTGCGCATCCACTATCTCGGTCGCAAGGGACTGCTGCCGCAGATCATGCAAGTCCTCAAGGATTTGCCCCCGGAGGAGCGGTCCGCCTTCGGCCAGGGGGCCAACGCCCTGAAGATAGAGCTGACCGCAGTGCTGGCGGAACGGCAGATGGTGCTGGCCGGCAGCCAGGTCGCCACCGCAGGCACATTCGACACCACCCTGCCGGGACGTTGGATGCCGCGCGGCAGCATCCACCCGGTCTCGCAGGTGATCGAGGAGGCCGTCCGGATCTTCGCGACCCTGGGCTTCACCGTGGCCGAAGGCCCGGATGTCGAGAACGGCTACCGCAATTTTGAGGCGCTCAATACGCCCGACTACCATCCCTCGCTCGATGACAAGGACACCTTCTGGCTCGGGGACGGGCTGCTGCTGCGCACGCAGACCTCGCCGGTGCAGATCCGCGTCATGGAGCAGACCCCGCCGCCGGTGCGCATCGTCACACCGGGCCGCTGCTACCGCCGCGACACGACCGATGCCACGCACAGCGCCAATTTCCACCAGATCGAGGGCCTGTACGTCGATCGCCAGGTCTCGCTGGCGGATCTCAAGGGGACGCTCGCGCACTTCGCCCGCCAGATGATGGGCCCCGAGGTCAAGGTCCGCTTCCGTCCGCATTTCTTCCCCTTCACCGAACCCAGCGTGGAGTGCGATTTCACCTGCCACGTCTGCAAGGGTAGCGGCTGCCGGGTCTGCAAGCAGAGCGGCTGGATCGAGATCGCCGGTGCTGGCATGGTCGATCCGCGCGTGTTCCGCAAGGTCGGCTACGACCCCGAGGCGGTCAGCGGCTATGCCTTCGGCATGGGGATCGAGCGCATCGCCATGATCCGCTTCGGCATTCCGGATATCCGGATGCTTTACGATAATGATGTCCGCTTCCTTAAACAATTCTGACGCCTGACGCGAGGCGGCGGGAGCGCATACGCCGATGGACGAGCAGAAAAAACCGCTGTTGATCGTGATCTCCGCCCCCTCGGGCGCAGGCAAGAGCACGCTTTGCGACCGGCTGCTGGCATCGCATCCCGGGATTGCCTACTCTGTCTCCTGCACCACACGGGCCCCGCGTGGCGGCGAGGCCGACGGCGTCCACTATCACTTCCTGTCACCCGACGCTTTCGAGCAGAGGGTGCAAGCCGGCGCCTTCTTGGAACATGCCCAGGTGCATGGCAACCGCTACGGCACGCTCGTGCAGACCGTGCGCGAAGCCATGCAACAGGGAAAAAACCTGCTGATGGATATCGACGTCCAGGGGGCCAGGCAGGTGCGTGCGGCCCTGGCAGCGCTGCCGTCAACGGACTTGATGGTTCGGGGGTTTGTCGATATATTCATTCATCCGCCGTCGCTGGAGGAGCTGCGCCGGCGGCTGGAAGGCCGGGGCGAGGATGCGGCCGCGGTCATTGAGCGGCGGCTGGCCAACGCGGCGACCGAGCTGGCGGATGCCGGGCTTTACCGCTACCAGCTTGTCAACGATGACCTCGGGCGCGCGCAACGCGAGCTGGCGGCCATCATCAGGAAGGAGCAGTGCGCATGAACCTGTTGCTGGGGGTCACCGGATCGATCGCGGCCTACAAGGCCGCTGAACTCGTGCGGCGTTTCCGCATCCGCGACTGGGACGTGAAGGTCGTCATGACCCGTGCCGCCACCAAGTTCGTCGGCGAATGGACGTTCAAGTCGCTCTCGCGCAATCCGGTCTACGTCGAGATGTTCCCGGAGGATGGCGACTGGCGGCCGGATCATATCGCGCTGGGCGAATGGCCGGATGTATTCCTGATCGCCCCCTGCACGGCCAACGTCATCGCCAAGCTGGCGCACGGGCTGGCGGACGACCTGCTGAGCTGCACCGCGCTGGCGATGCAGGCCCCGGTTGTCATCGCCCCCGCGATGAACGACCGCATGTGGTCGCATCCGGCCACACAGGCGAACGTCGCGCTGCTCAAATCGCGCGGCGTGTTTTTCGTTGATGTCGGCACCGGCGACCTGGCCTGCGGCTACCAGGCGCAGGGCCGCCTCGCGGATCTGGATGTGATTGAGGCAATGGTAGTGGAAGTGGCGGCGGGGGAATCGCAGCAGCCAATACGGCAGCAAGCTAAAGCAGATCGGTAACGAATTTGGGATATGGAAGTTGTAGCCCAGTTGCGCCGCAACTGCGGCAACGGGACGCGCGTACGATTTCGCAAATCCTCGAGGGTATTGCAAACAACCGTTAGCCTACAACACGCAAGCCGCACTCGCGGCGCGAGTGGGCTACAGGGAAAAGCGTCGGTGGACGGCGGGACGATGAACAAAGGAGAATAAAATGAGTAAGCGTTTCCTGGCGGGGCTGATTCTGATCGGGGTGGCGGTGCTGGTGTTGCTGCTAAGTGGCGGTGGATCGATTAACCTGGATTTCCTGGTAACGGAAGTGAAGCTGCAGCAGTCGGTGGCGTTGTTCCTGTACCTTGCTTCCGGTGTGCTCATCGGCTTCCTGTTGCGATGAGGACCGTGCGCATGCTGCAGCAGGGCCGTGTGCTGCTGCCGACCGTGCTAGTGGCGGATCACGCCTCCGAGCGCATGCGCGGACTGCTGGGGCGCGACTCGCTGGCACCCGGCAGCGGCATGCTGCTGAGCCCCTGCGGGTCGCTGCACACCCTCGGCATGCGCTTCGCACTGGATATAATCTACTTCGATTCCGCCTGGCGGGTTGTGCGTATCGTGCGCAACCTGCCGCCCTGGCGGTGCAGCCTTGGCGGCTGGCGTGCCCGCGCCGCCCTCGAGCTGCAAGCCGGCTGGCTCGATCTCGCAACCCTGCACCCCGACCTCCCTGTCGAGTTTGGGTGAACAGATTCCGGGCTTGCATTGGTTGGCGGGATGTGACAGTATCCACAACTCAATTTGACTGGTAGGCGGGCGGATGCCCGGCTGGCCCTCATTCGCGATTGCGCTGTAGACGGTGTGCTTCGGCCGTGGCGCTGCGGATGTCGGTATCCGGTAACGTGCAGGTGCGGAAGCATTACAGGAGGAAACGGTAGCATGGCAAGAAACAGTTCGAGGAAAGCAAAAGGCAAGATTGTTCGCCGTCTGGGCGTGAACATCTTCGGTAACCCGAAGTACGAGCGCCTGCTCGAGAAGCGGCCGAATCCACCTGGAATGCATACGCGTCGCCGCGGGCGGCTTTCGGATTACGGCACACAGCTCGTCGAGAAGCAGAAGCTGCGCTTCCACTACGGCATGGCCGAGCGCCAGTTCCGTACCGTGTTCGCCAAGGCGAAATCGATGGGTGGCGTTACCGGCGACACCATGATGATCCTGCTGGAACGCCGGCTGGACAACGTGGTCTACCGCATGGGCATGGCCGCGACGCGGTCCCAGGCTCGCCAGCTTGTCCGTCACGGGCATCTGGCCCTGAACGGGCGCAAGGCATCCACGCCTTCGCAGCTGGTCAGCGCGGGCGATAAGATCACGGTCAAGGAGCGCAAGTCGAGCCAGACGATGGTTCATGACGCGATCGAGGCGAACCACCGCGTGGTGCCGTCCTGGCTGATGGTCGACGAGAAGGCCAGCGCCGGCATGGTGATCCGGATGCCGGAGCGGTCGGAAATCGAGTCGGTTGCGGATGTGCAGTTGATCGTCGAGTTCTACTCGAAGTAGGCCTTTGCCGACGATATGGTTTATCGACGCCCCGCAGGCAACTGCGGGGCGTTTTTTTTCAGGGGGCGCAGCGGAATCAAATTCACCGCAAAGAACGTAAAGTACACAAGGACCGATGCTCGGATATTCTAGACAGGATGATTTTGTGACAGGATTATTCGATTCTTTCTCTGTTTTCAATGATCCTGTCAATAAATGATCCTGTCATGTGTTGTTGCTAAAACGCTTGAATTTATAGTAAGCCATGGACGTATATACAGGAGTGAAGGCCCCCGAGATCCTCTCTCCCGCCGGTGAGTGGGCCGCGCTGCATGCCGCCCTCGAGGCGGGCTGCGACGCCGTCTATTTCGGGGTCGAGGGGCTGAACATGCGCTCTGGCGCGCGCAATTTCCGCGTTGCCGAATTGCCTGCGATCATGCGGCGCTGCCACCATCGGGGCTGCCGGGCCTACCTGACGCTGAACACGCTGGTCTTCGATCATGAATTCGAAACGCTGTCCGCGGTCCTGCAGGCGGCGGCGGATGCCGGGGTCGATGCGGTGATCGCCTCGGACCTGGCCGTGATCGAGGCGGCGCGCGACCGCGGGCTGGAGGTGCATGTCTCCACCCAGATGTCGGTCTCGAACTCGCGCAGCCTGCTGCTGCTCTACCGGCAGTTCGGCGTCCGGCGCGTCGTGCCGGCGCGGGAATGCACGCTCGCGGACCTGGCGCGGATGCGCCGCGAGCTGGCGGCGGCGGATCCGCTGGCGGCGGCGGCGATCGAGTTCGAGGTGTTCGCGCACGGGGCCATGTGCGTGTCGGTCAGCGGTCGCTGCTTCCTTTCCCAGTTCCAGACCGGCAAATCGGCCAATCGCGGCGAATGCCAGCAGCCCTGCCGGCGCGAGTACCGGATCGAGGCGACCGACGAGGAATCGATGGTGTTCGATCTCGGGGCGGATTACGTCATGAGTCCGCAGGATCTCTGCACCCTGCCCTTCCTGGAGCAATTGATCGAGGCGGGCGTGGCCAGTCTCAAGATCGAGGGGCGCGGGCGCAGCCCGGAGTATGTCGGGATTGTCACGCGCGCCTATCGCGAGGTGCTCGACTGCTATATCGCCTGCCGGCAAGAGGACGGTTTCGACGCGCGGTTCGCCTGCCTGAAGGAGACGCATCTGGAACGGATGCGGCGCGTCTACAACCGCGGCTTCTCGAACGGCTTCTACATGGGCAGGCCGCTGGATGACTGGACGCGCAGCGATAGCAGTCTGGCCACGCGGCGCAAGGAATATGCCGGGCTGGTGGTCAATTACTATAACCAGACCGGCGCGGCGGAAGTGCAGATCCATGGCTGCGATGTCCATTGCGGCGACACGGTCTACTTTATTGGCGACACGACCGGCGTGGTGGAGCAGGCAGTGGAATCGATGCAGGTGGAGCATGAGCCGGTGACCGTGGCCCGCAAGGGCATGCATGTGGCCATCCGCACGGCTGTCAAGGTGCGCCGCCAGGATAAATTGTATGTGGTGGCGGGGGACGGGGCGTCGGGTTAAGTCGAACGTCGAAATAAATCCAACACTCACACACCCAACAGCCATCACTCTGTTTTCGCCCGGTCGCTCCAGTGGCGGCGGGCGAGTGAGATTAGGCCGAGCGGGAGTGCGCCGCCGAGCAGGAACAACTGCAGGGGCGGCAACGCGAGGGCCGGGCCGGCATTGAGAGCGAGGTTGGCGTAGACCGCCAGTGCGCAAAGCCAGGCAACCGTCAGGTTCGGCATCAGCCGCGCGGCGTGCAGGAGTTTCAGGCCGGGTGTGCGGCGGCGGCTGAACGGCCAGAGCAGGTTGCTGCCCATGTAGCCGAACTGGTCGAGCAGGATGTGCGCCGCATACGCAGCACCCGCGATCACGCCCGCCAGCGGATTCCACAAGGCGGCAGACGCAAGGGCGAGGATGACCCCGAGGGCGGCGCTGTGGCTGCCGTGGCGCTTCCAGGGAGCGAATTGCGCCGTCACGCTGCCGTCCCCGTCGTCAGGGGCGATCTGGAAATGCGGCCCGTCGCCGGTGTCCACGTCGATGGCGGCAGTGAAGTCCAGCCGCAATCGCGACGTGAACTCGGCACTGGCTGTGCAGGGCGCGTCGGACGTGCTGGCGGCGGGAACGGGGCGACCGGCGCTGTTGACGATGTCGGTCAGGGTGACTGTGACCTGCCGCGAGCCCGGATCCAGGTGCAGCCGGTAGCGCTGCCACCGGTCGCGGCCCAGCCGGATCGTGTGCATGCGCAGCCGGAAGGGGCGGCGGCGGTGGGCGGCTGTGTCGATGGCCTCGGCGACGGTATCGGCAAGGATCTGCGCATCAGGCTCCAGCGGATCGGCCGCCACCTCCACATCGTGGGGGTAGAAATAGCGCAGCAGCCGGGCATCGAGCACATCCGGCAGCAGGGCCGTGATGCCGCCCAACAGGAAGGGAAGCGGGTTGCCCCCGGCGGCGGCGCTCACCACCGCCGGAAAACAGCTGGCCACCGCCAGGCCGCTCATGAAATGCGTGATCGCTTTCACGGGGTATCCCCAGGATGGTCGCTTCTGGTGCAGGTATAAGAGCGCATCTATTTCCCCGGTAGGCGTTATGACGATCCCAATCGGCAACCCTTGAAATGGCGGGCATGGTCTCACGGAGGGAGCCTGTGTTCCATGCCCGATGCCAGTACGTTTCCATAGGGTTCAACGGGGTTCAAGCAAAAAGCTGCATTTTTTATTCTTGATATCTGTGCCGGTTCCTTATGATAATGACAAAACTCGATAACCAAAGAGCAAAGGAGCACTCATGGGCTGGTTCAATAAATCCTCCAAGAAACAGGAGGCGGAAATTCCGGATGGCCTGTTTGTCGTCTGCGGCAAATGCAAGGCGCATGTCTACAAGGAAGAGTTCGAACGGGCTTTCAAGGTCTGCCCGTCCTGCGGCTTCCATGAGCGGCTTACCGCCAAGGAACGGCTGGACCTGATCGTGGACGAGGGTACATTCCGCGAGTTCAACGAGAAAATCACCACCAATGACCCGCTGAAGTTCTCGGATGCCAATGGCAGCTATGCCGACAAGGCCAGGGAGGCTATCGCGAAGACCGGCCTGAACGAGGCCGTGGTTACCGGCAGCGGCAATATCGGCGGCATACGCGTCGTGCTGGCGGTGATGGACTTCCGCTTCCTGGGTGGCAGCCTAGCCAGCGGCACGGGCGAGAAGATCCTGCTGGCGGCCGAGCACGCGCTGCGCATGAAGCGGGCTCTGGTCATCTTCTCGGCCTCCGGCGGTGCCCGCATGCACGAGGGCATCATCTCGCTGATGCAGATGGCCAAGACCTGCGCGGGCATCTCCCGCATGGACAAGGCGCGTCTGCCCTACATCTCGGTGCTGACCGACCCGACCTTCGGCGGCGTCTCCGCCAGTTACGCCACCGTCGGCGACATCAACATCGCCGAGCCGGGTGCCCAGATCGGCTTTGCCGGGCGCCGCGTGATCGAGCAGACCATCAAGCAGAAGCTGCCGGAGGATTTCCAGACGGCCGAATACCTGCTTGACCACGGTTTTGTCGACAGTATCGTCAAGCGCGCGGAACTGAAGAACTACCTGCACAGCGTCCTGCTCTACAGCAGCCGCAAACACGCTTAACCGGGAGGGACCACATGAATCTGGATTTTGAAAACGAACTGATCGAAGTCGAGGAGCGGATCGCCGAGCTGAGCAAGATCGACAGCAAGGACAGTCCGCAGCTTGGCGTTGAAGTGACGGCCTTGAAGCGCAAACTCAAGGCGCTGACCAAGAAGATCTACTCCAATCTCACCCCGTGGGACACAGTGAAGATCGCGCGCCACCAGGACCGTCCGCTGCTCAAGGATTTCATCGCCGGCATGTGCAGCGAATTCCTGGAGCTGCATGGCGACCGGCGCGAGGGCGACGACAAGGCGATGATGGGCGGGTTCGCCACGATCGAGGGCGAGCGCTGCATGCTCATCGGCATGGTCAAGGGCCGCTCGATCGAGGAGAAGGTCCTGCACAACTTCGGCATGCCCAATCCCGAGGGCTATCGCAAGGCACTGCGCCTGATGAAGCTGGCCGAAAAGTACAACCTGCCGGTTGTCTGCATCGTGGATACCCCCGCCGCCTATCCTGGACGGGAAGCCGAGGAACGCGGACAGGCCGAGGCCATCGCCCGCAACCTGACGGAGATGTCGTCGCTCGAGGTCCCGATCATCGTCGTGATCACCGGCGAGGGTGGCAGCGGCGGGGCACTGGGCATCGCGGTCGGCGATTCGATCCTGATGCTGCGCTACGCGGTCTATTCCGTGATCCCGCCCGAAGGCTGCGCGGCCATCCTGTGGCGCGATGCGGAGAAGGCCCCGGAAGCGGCGGACGCCCTCAAGATCACGGCCGATTCGCTGCTCGAACTGGGCGTGATCGACAAGATCATCGAGGAGCCGGCCGGCGGGGCGCACCGCGACCCGGAAACCACGATCACCGCCACGAAAGAGGCGGTGCTCGCCGAGATCAAGCGCCTCAAGCGCATCTCGGGACCGCGCCTGGCGGACTCCCGCTACCAGAAGTTCGCCCGGATGGGGCGCTACAAGACATCACGTAAATAAACCGATGGCAGGCCTCAGGCACCTGCCGGAACATGATCACATAAACGAAAGAGAGGTTATAACATGACCGTCAGCAAGAAAACAGCAACCAAGGCCACGACCGCCGCCACTCCGGCGGCAACCGCCAAGCGCGAGCGGATCCCGCTGCACATCACCGATACCACGCTGCGCGACGCGCACCAGTCGCTCTGGGCGACGCGCATGCGCACCAAGGACATCATGGGCATCATCGACGCCGTCGACAACGCCGGCTACTACTCACTCGAAGTCTGGGGCGGCGCCACGTTCGACGTCAGCCTGCGCTTCCTGCGCGAAAATCCGTGGGAACGCCTGCGCATGATCAAGGCCGCCGCACCGAAGACCCCGTTGCAAATGCTGCTGCGCGGACAGAACGTGGTCGGCTACAAGCACTATCCCGACGATGTGCTCGACCGCTTCGCGCAGCTTGCCTGCAAGAACGGCGTGGATATCTTCCGGATCTTCGACGCCCTCAACGACGTCCGCAACATGGAGCAGTCCATCAAGAGCGTGAAGCGCTATGGTGGCCATGCGCAGGGAACCATTTGCTACACGACCAGCCCTTTCCACACCGTGGAGGAATTCGTCCGCCTGGCGCGTGACATGGAGGCTTTGGACGTCGATTCGATCGTGATCAAGGACATGGCCGGGATTCTTTCCCCGATCCGGGGCGAGGCACTGGTCTCGGCGCTGGTCAAGGCGGTGAAGGTCCCGATCCAGGTGCATACGCACGCCACCAGCGGCATGGGGACGGCGACCTACGTCGAATGCGTGCGTGCCGGTGCCGGCGCGATCGATTGCGCCATTTCCGTCATGTCGAGCCGCTCATCGCAGCCGCCGGTCGAGACGATGCTGGCAATCTTCAACGAGACCGAGTACCACGCCAATCTGGATGTGGAATGCCTCCGCAAGATCTGCCGCTACTTCGAGGAACTGGCACCGAAGCGCGAGCAGGCAAACATGCCGATCAATCCGATCGATCCGGAAATCCTGCTGCATCACATCCCCGGCGGCATGATCTCGAACCTGCGTTCGCAGCTTGCCGAACAAGGAGCGCTCGATCGCCTGCCGGAAGTGCTGCTGGAGCTGCCGAAAACCCGCGCCGATATGGGTTATCCCCCGCTGGTGACCCCCACCAGCCAGATCATGGGCATCCAGGCCGTGCTGAATGTGCTCTCGGGTGAACGCTACTCGATGGTCACGGAGGAGACCCGTAACTACGTGCGCGGCAAGTATGGCCGTTCACCGGCGCCGATGGACAAGAAGATCGCCAAGCAGATCCTCGGCACGGAGAAGCCGATCACCTGCCGTCCGGCCGACCTGCTGGCCCCGCTGCTGCCCACCGTGGCCAGCGAGATTCCCGCCGGCCTGGCCCAGAGCGAGGAGGATATCCTCTCCTACTGCATGTTCCCGGAAATCGCGCTCGACTACTTCAAGTGGCGCGCGCTGCCGACCGAGCAGCGGCCCACGTCCCCGGCCGATATGGACCTGTTAAAGCAGAGTGCTCCCGCGAAACCGGCGGCCCCTGCCGAGGCCCCGGCCCAGCGTTTCCTGACCGATACGGACTACAAGGAACTCGCCGACCTGGCCAACCGCGTCGCGGCCCTCCAGCTCAACGAGTTCACCATCCGGCGGCACGACCTGACGCTCTCTCTCAAGGGCGCAGGGGTTGCCGCCTCGACGGGCTCCGAGGTGATTCCCGCGCTGCCGACGGCGGCCGCCACCGCCCCGGTTGCGGCCCCAAAGGCCGCCGCGAAACCGGCCGAGGCCGCCCCGTCCGCCGCCAGTGGCAAAACCATCGACGCGCCGCTCAACGGCACGTTCTACCGCTCGGCCGGCCCCGGCAAGCCGACCTTCTCGGAGGAAGGCGCCAGCGTCAAGAAGGGCGAGCCGGTCTGCATCGTCGAGGCCATGAAGCTGTTCAACCAGATCAAGGCACCCGAGGACTGCAAGGTCGTCAAGTTCCTCGTCGCGCATGGCGAGACGGTCAAGAAGGGCCAGCCGCTGCTGGTAATCGAGTAGGGAAGATTAAGGCGAAAGATTAGGTAGAAAGATTAGGGGCGCTCTGTGAAACCTTAATCTTTCGCCATAATCTTTTGCCTTAATCTATTGTTTGAAGTTGCGTCGAGGAAGGGCGGGAAATATGAAAACGTTGTTCTGCATGATCCTGGCGGCCGTCGCCTTGGCACTGGCCGGATGCGAGACGGAGTCGTCCGACCAGATCGCCATCTCGATCTCACCTAAT
>CAZSRU010000021.1:18469-43231 GCA_964609395.1 uncultured Victivallales bacterium | reverse complement strand
TTTTTCTTGATCCCGGCTTTCAAAACAGGCATGATGTTTCGCAACATTATTTTATTTCTCGGTAAAAACCACAACAGGAGCAACCAAGATGAGCATCAAACTGCGCGAGAATTGCAAGACCGCCTTATTGACCCCCACCAGCATGGGCGTGCGCCTGACGCCTGCCAACGGGCAGCCCATGCACTGCGCCACGCAGCTCAATATTCAGGTTACCAGCGCGGAGTCGAATGTCGTTTCCGTCGCCTCCTACCTGGGTCTGCCCGTCAAGGTGCTGACAGCCTTTGTGAAGGATAGCCCGATCGCCACGATGATCAAGGATAACCTCGCCTCACGCCACATCGCGTATGAGGGCCCGGAGCGCGACCAGGGCGACCCCTGGGGCTACCGCCACCAGTTCAACCTAGCCGACAGCGGCTGCGGCTCGCGCGGTCCGCGTGTCCACAATGACCGCGCCGGCGAGGTGGGACGCACGCTCAACGTGAAGGATTTCGACCTCGAGCGCATCTTCGGCGTGGAAGGCGTGCAGATCGTCCACCTGTCCGGCCTGATCGCGGCGCTTTCCCCCGAGACCAGCCAGTTCTGCCTGGCACTGGCCCGCAAAGCCCGCCAGCACGGCACACGCATCTCGTTCGATCTCAACTACCGAGCCTCGTTCTGGAAGGGGCGCGAGAAGGAGCTGGCCAGCGCCTTTGCCGAGATCGCCTCGCTTTCCGACATCCTGGTCGGCAACGAGGAGGACTTCCAGCTCTGCCTCGGGCTCAAGGGCCCGGAGGCCGGCGGCAAGGATCTCGCCGCCAAGATCGATTCCTTCAAGGTGATGATCCGCACCGTCCGCGACACCTATTCCAACGCCTCGGTCTTCGCCACCACCCTGCGCGAGGTCGTCAGTGCCAACGGCCACCAGTGGGGGGCGCTGATGCTCGAGGGCGAGAACTGGCACGTGGCCGAACCGCGCGAGATCGGCGTGCTGGACCGCATCGGCGGCGGCGACGGTTTCGTCGGCGGCATGCTCTACGGCATCCTCCGCGGCTGGACCCCGGAAAAATGGCTGCAGTTCGGCTGGGCCTCCGGTGCACTGGCGACCACGCTGCTGACCGACTACGCCCAGCCCGCCGACGAGGACCAGGTCTGGAGCATCTGGAAGGGCAACGCCCGCGTCAAGCGGTGATCACCCGGTGATCGGGTAGCCGGACGAATTCGCATGCTGGCGGTAGAGTTTTTCCAGCTGGCATGTGACCGGTCCCGGCACGCCTTCGCCGATTTTCCGGCGATCGATGTTCACCACCCCGATCACCTCGGCGGCCGTACCGGTCAGGAACACCTCGTCCGCGGTGTACAAGTCATAGCGGCTCAGGCGCTCCTCCCGCACGGTATAGCCCGCCGACGCCGCCAGCTTCATCACGGCATCGCGCGTGATCCCTTCCAGGATGCCCTCGTTCACCGGCGGGGTTCTCAGGACATTGCCACGCAACGCGAAGATATTGTCCCCCGTCGCCTCGGCGACCGCCCCTTGCGCATTGAGCATCACCGCCTCCATGCAGCCGGCATTGATCGCCTCGATCTTGGCCAGGATGTTGTTGAGGTAGTTCAGGCTCTTGATCCGGGGGTTGACCGCCTCCGACAGGTTGCGGATCGTCCCGACCGTGACGATCGCGAGGCCCTTCTCGTAAAGTTCCTTCGGGTAGAGCTGGATATCCGCCGCGATGATGATCACCTGCGGAACCTTGCAGAGATACGGGTTCAGCCCGAGCGTTCCCACGCCGCGCGTGACCACTAGCCGGACGTAGCCATCCGTCGTGTTGTTCTCGCGGCAGGTCAGAGCAACCGCCTCCATCATCGCCGCGCGCGACATCGGGATATCCAGCGCGATCGCCTTGGCCGAGTCATAAAGCCGGTCGACATGCGCCTCCAGCTCGAAAATCCGGCCGCTGTAACTGCGGATCCCCTCGAATACCCCGTCCCCGTAAAGCAGGCCGTGATCAAACACAGAAATCTTCGCATCCGCCTCCGGCACCATTTCCCCGTTCATGTATATCTTCATGCTTCTCCTTGTCACCCAATCCACACACACTTTTCCGGAGTCTGGCACGAGTCTGTTTCGGATTCAATCTTTTCCGTTGCTCATTTCGCGGAATTTTTTTATAATGGTAGCGTCGAAATTGAAAGCATAACCAAATGACAATGAGCAGGGGTTTATCAAAATGGCCGATAAAAAAAGTCGCGTGAAGATCGAAGAGACCGAGGATATCGAGAATGAGCCGCCGTTTGTCTTCGAGGACGAACACAAGGGGGAACGGTTGTATTTCGTGGGTGCCGGTCGCTACGTCCAGTACACCGGTGAGGGCGTATATCCGCCGGCTGTCGAGCACTGGATAAAACACCACGGAGGTGAATTACCGCCGTTCATGCCACTGCCCGCACATCCGGTCGAGTTCCATGTCGACGAGGAATGGGGCGGACGCTACGTCATCCCCTGGCCCGGAAACGGCCCCCTGCCGGAACCTGTTCTCGACTACATCTGCGAGAACGGCGTGCTCCCGCGCAACACGGCAGTCTGACCGGCGATGAAAAACATACCGACCGAACTCCTGAGCATCGCCTTCACCGATCATGCACTCTGCACCCGCTGCGGCACCTGTGCAGGAGTCTGCCCGGCCGGGGCCATCACCATGGGGAACGATCTCTACCCCGTGCTCGACAGCGACCGCTGCATCGAGTGCGGCCTGTGCGCGCGAACCTGCCCGGGCGGGCGCGTCCATTACCGCGAGCTAACCGGGATCACATTCGGCCATGATCGCGACAGCGACAGTTTCGATGGACACGTCACGGCCACCTACGTCGGCTATTCGCGCAATGCGGCGATCCAGCAGGCCGGCGCGGGTGGAGGGGTCATCACCACCCTGCTGGCCGACTTGCTGACCCGCGGCGAGATCGATGGCTGCATCGTCACGCGCATGAAGCCGGACGAGCCATGGAAGGGCGAGGCGTTCATCGCCCGCACGCTCGACGAGCTGCGGCAAAGCCAGGGCTCGCGCTACATGATCATCCCGGTCAACGAGGTGTTCGCCCTGCTGCACGACGCCCCCGGCCGGTTTGCCTTGGCGGCGCTGCCCTGCCAGATCCACGGTTTCCGCCTGATGATGAAGGAGCAGCCCGCGCTCGCGGAAAAGATTTATGCCGTGATCGGTCTGTTCTGCGGGGGTTCACTGGAACCGGAGGTCGTTACCGACCTGTTGCGCACCAAGCAAGTCAACTCCGCCGATGTAGCCGACTTCCAGTTCCGCGGCGGGGAATGGCCGGGCAAGATGCGCGCCCTCATGAAGGACGGCTCGATTCGCGACATGCATTACTCGAACTACAAGGACGGTGCCTACAACTACCTGATCTCGCTCTATATGCCGCCGCGCTGCCAGACCTGCATCGATGGATCATCCGAATTCTCGGATCTCTCGGTCAGTGATGCCTGGACACGCGACGAGCAGGGTAACTATAAGTTCAAGGGGCATTCGCGGCTGCTGGTGCGCACCCCGCGCGGCGCGGCGGTGGTCGCGGCGGCGGTCGCCTCCGGCGCGCTGGAACTGACGTGCGTATCGGACGACCCCAGCTACCGCACGCACCGGATGCAGACCCGGCGCAAGGGCGTCAACGCCCCGCTGCGCGTGGAACGCCTGCGCCGCCTCGGCAAGCGAGTCCCGGACTATGACCGTCCCGTCCCGCCCCATACCCGCGGCGACATGCTCAAGGAACGTGTCATATCCGCCCTGATCGGCCTGGGCCGATTCCCGCGCCTGCGCTTCCGCCTAGTCCAGTTTTTGACCTCCCGCGCCGCGATCCCGCTGATCTGCCTGCGCGTGTACCTGAAAAAACGCAAATACACGAAAAACCGCCATTCCGCTGGCGAACGCAAATAGATTTATCGACATGTACAACAAAGCCGATATCGTCAATCGTCTCCTGACTGGCCATGGAGAAGCGCTACAACCTGAAGTCAACGTCTTCGCTCCCGCCAACATCGCCCTCTGCAAGTACTGGGGCAAGCGCGATACCGAGCTGAACCTGCCCGTCACCGACAGCCTTTCGCTCTCGCTCGGCACCCTCGGCTCGCACTGCAGGATGGCTTTCCACGATGGCCCCGCCGACCTGGTACAGCTTAACGGCACCACCCTCCCCCCGGAGCACCCTTTCGTTTCCCGGCTGGCCCGCTTCCTCGACCTCTTCCGCCGCGCCCCCGGACGCCGCTTCCGCATCGAGACCGTCAACACGATCCCCACCGCCGCCGGCTTCGCCTCGTCAGCCTCCGGCTTCGCCGCGATCGTCAAGGCGCTTGACGTCCTGCACGGCTGGCAGCTTCCCGAGCGCTCGCTCTCGATCCTGGCGCGCCTCGGCAGCGGCAGCGCCAGCCGCTCGCTCTGGCAGGGGTTTGTCCATTGGCACGCGGGCCGCGACGCCGACGGCATGGACAGCTTCGCCCAGCCGCTGCCGGAACCATGGACGGACCTTCGGATAGGCCTGCTGATCCTGAACCGCAGCCGCAAGGCGACCGGATCCACCGAGGCCATGCGCCGCACGGTCGAGACATCGGTGCTCTACGCGGCCTGGCCCCGCCAGGTGGCGACCGACCTGGCCGCCATCCGCCAGGCCATCCGCGACCGCGATTTCGCGGCGCTCGGGGCCGCGGCGGAAGCCAATGCGCTGGCGATGCACGCCACGATGATGGCCGCCCGGCCAGCCGTGCTCTACTGGCAGCCGGAATCCGTGGAAGCCATGCAGCGCACCTGGTCCGCCCGCGCCGACGGACTCGCCCTGTACTTCACCATGGACGCAGGCCCGAACCTCAAACTACTTTACCGGGAAGCCGACCGCACCACCATCGAGCAGCAGTTCGACGGGCTCGTCACCGCCAACCCATGGCAGGAGCGCGAGCCATGATCCTCTCGCTCTCGCGCCGTGTGCAACGGCTGGCGCAGCAACGCCTCGTGGCCCTGAGCTTCACCAACGCCATGGGCTTCAGCTTCATCACCGGACAGACTATCTACCTCGTCGCCCTGCTGTACGGTGCCAACGACACGCAGATGGGGCTTCTGTACGCGGCGCCATTCCTGACCACACTGGCTTCCGCCTTCGTGCCAGCCCTGCTGAACAAGCATGAAACCACCGCGATCTGGTCGCGCTTCTGGTGGCTGCGATCCATTTTCTGTATCGGCTACTTCGCCCTGCCGTGGATTCTGGTCCCCAATGCCCGCGTCTGGATTTTCGTGCTGCTCTACTACCTGTTCATGACCACGCGCGCCTTCGGTATGTCCGGCTATTTCACGGTTTTCAGGGCCTTGTCGCCGCCCCGCGAGAATGCCTCGCTGATGGCCCGCACCCTGTTGGCCGGGCAAGTCGGCGTGCTGCTGGCGCAAAGCATCGCCTTCGCCATACTCACCTCGAATGCCGCCGGCACCGAACAGCGGAACCTCTTTGCATTGCTGGCGATCGGAGCGCTCTTCAATTTCATCACTGCCCACCAGATCGGGAAGCTGCCACAGACGGGATATCTCATGGGCGGCAGCATGCGCGGACTGGTCCGCACCGCCGACGACATCCTACGGCAGCAGCCGTATCGTGAAGTCGCCCTCGTCACGGCCTTCCAGTCGGCCATGATGGTCTTTGCAGGCTACCTGATCAGCTATCTTCGCAACGTCGCCGGGTTCAGCAGCAGCGAGATCTTCTTCTTCACGCTGATCAGCGTTCTCAGTTCCATGGCGATGTCGAACTTGCTGCGCCAGATCGGCCATCGCATCCAGGCACGGGTCATCCTCTTCGCCAGTCATGCCGCCCTGCTCGCCATGAGTCTCGCCTGGGCCCTGATGCGCCTGCTGCCAGGCTGCGAAACTAACCGCGTGTTCATCTGTATCCTCTACAGTCTCTCGGTATTCTGCCTGACCGCCGCGACGACCGTGAACCTGCAACTGCGCACCGGACGCCTGCCGGCGCAACGGTCGGTCGAGCACTCGATTGTCTACGACCTGGCCCAGGTTGCCGGGGCCGTCGCCGCCATCGTCCTCGCCCGCCTGGCCGTGATCCCGGCATTCACCCCGGCGTACGTCCTGCACCCCTACAGCCTGACGTTCCTGCTATGGTCGCTGACCTGCGCGCTGGTCTGTCTGCTCGCCACCCGTATGCACTCCTCGCGCAGTGGCGGAATGCTCGCGGAACTCGGGGTCCTGCTGCCGTCGTCGATCTTCACCATCATCCGCGCCCACCGGCTGGACCAGGACGATAATTTCATCCGCCGGCAACTGGCGATGGAAGGCCTGCTGCAATCACCGAACCCGGCCAGTCGCGAACTGATCCTTGAGCACCTGCGTTCCCCGGACGTGGGCATCCGCGGCAGTTGCATCCGCGTGCTGATGGGCTATCCGCTGGACGAGGCCCTGCCTGCCCTTCTGGACGAGGCATCCTCGCCATTCAGCCTGCTGCGCAGCGAGGCCATCACGACCATCGGTTTCTCGGGTAATCGCGGGATGCTGCCCGCCTTGTGGACGATTTGGAATGACGCCACCCCCGACATCCGCGCCGTGCTGGTCAAGAGCATGCTGCGATTGGGCGAGCCGATGCCGGACGACCGGATTGCCGAGGCATGGAATGCCTGTCCGCCACTGAAACGCGCGGACATACTGATCGGGCTCGCCGTCACCCGGCGCACCCACCTGCTGTTGGAATTGCTCGGCGACGAACTCGCCTTGCGCCCCGATCCGTACCGTTCGCGTATGCTTTACGGGATCACGGCCGCGGCCGCCGGTCTGCGCGAATCGATGTTCGAGGTGTTTACCGAGGAAGACCGCCGCCCCGGCGGCGGTCTCGACGCCATCACCGCCAATATCGAGACACCGTGGCCGACCGCGCCCACGAAGGAGGATTGCAGAAAGCTCATCGAGGCCGGAGACTACGCCGGTCTCACGTCGCGATTACGGGCGATCCGTGACCAGCCGTGGGTGATGGCGTATGACCGATCCACCGCACTGGGAACGATCTTCGTTCTGCTGCTTGACCTCGGAGGAGATTTCAGGTTGACCGAAGACAACTGATTATGGGTAAGCCCGCCGCCCGGGGTGCCACCGTGCCTCCGGAGAGTGCTCAGATCCCAGTGGACCCGAAACCACCCTCGCCGCGCACGGTCGCATCCAGTTCATCGACCGGCCTGACCGTGACCCGCAGGACCGGCTTCACCACCAGTTGCGCGATCTTCATGCCTTTCTCGACCGGAAATGCCGCCTTGCCGAAGTTCACCAGGATCACCCCGACCTCCCCGCGGTAGCCTTCATCGATCGTGCCGGGCGTGTTCAGCACCGAGACCTGGTGCTTTGCCGCCAGACCGCTGCGCGGGCGAACCTGACCCTCGGTTCCGGGCGGCAGGGCGATCGCCACCCCCGTCTTGACCACCGCACTCGCCCCCGGCGCCAGCGTAATCGCCTCGTAGGCGAACAAATCCAGCCCGGCATCCCCCGGATGCGCATACGCCGGCACCACCGCGTCGGCATAAAGCCGCTTCACCTGCATCTCCATCATGATCGTTTCCGCTTTCTGTGCAAAACCATTATTGACCAATGACTACTGACCATTGACCAATGACCAATGACCAATGACCATTGACTCACGCCCCAAGATACTTCCCCACCAGCGGTGCCAGCTTCTGCCGCGTGGCAGCCGGCACCACTTTACGATCGGTCGCGATCGCATAGGCCAGGGCCGACCGGCAGCCGCACGCGCGCTGCTCAGGAATGGCGGGAATCAGTTCACGCAGGATCGAGAGCGCCAGCTTGGAGTTCGCCGACAAATGGCCGAGGATCAGTTCCAACGTCACATGCTCCTCGGTTTCATGCCAGCAGTCGTAATCCGTGACCATCGCCATCGCCTGGTAACAGATCTCGGCCTCGCGGCAGAGCTTCGCTTCCGGCAGAGAGGTCATGCCGATCACGTCGCACCCGAGCTGGCGGTTGATGTTCGATTCCGCCTTTGTCGAGAAGGCCGGGCCCTCCATGCAGGCATACGTTCCGCCGCTGTTCACACGCACATCGCTCGGGGGACGGATCGCCCCGATCACGGCACGCGCCCGCTCGGCGATGACCGCGCGCAGCGCCGGGCAGGCGGGCTCGCCGAAGGCGACATGCGCCACCAGACCCTCACCGAAGAACGTGTGGGCGGCGGCTTGCTTCGTCCGGTCGAAATACTGGTCCGGCAGCACCAGGTCGCGCGGGCGCAGATGCTCGCGCAGGCTGCCGACCGCACTGATCGAAATGACATGATCCACGCCCAGTTGCTTCATCGCGTAGATGTTCGCGCGGTGATTGATCTCGGAAGGCAGGAGCCGGTGCCCGCGACCGTGCCGGGGCAGGAAATAGACATCGCGCCCCGCCAGCACGCCATGCACCAGCGCGTCGGAAGGAGCACCAAACGGTGTGTCCACCGTCAGGGTCTCGACCACGTCCAACCCCTCCATCTCATAGAAACCGCTACCGCCGATCACACCTGTCTTCATCGCTTGCCCCTCCTGTATGGTTTTGCATAAAACGGATACCGCTCCACGGGATCATCCTCCCGGTAATAGCGCCAGCGCTTGTAGGACCAGAGCCAGTGCTCCGGGCGAGCGCGAATCACCGTCTCCAGCCCCTGAACCACCTGCGCCGTCAACGCCTCTGCCGACGGTTCCTCGCCCGGCAGCGGAAAGATATCGCCTGCCCTTACCGTATAGACGCCGTGACGATCCGCCACGCAATCAACCATCAGCAGCGGAACCCGCGTCCGTTGCCAGAGCATGCCAGGCGCATTCGAAACCGGAGCAGGCAACCCGAGAAAAGGAATAAACACACCGCCTTCCGACGGACGCGTGTTCTGATCAATCACAAGGGCAACCGTACGCCCCGCCTTCAGACTCCTTAGCAGTGCACGCACCGCGCCCCGTCGCGGAACGGGGTGCGATCCGGTTGTCTGGCGCAGACGGTTCAGTAGACGATCCGCAACCGGATTCTTCAGCGGCTTGACCACCGCCGTAACCGGTGCACCGCGAAAACCGCAGAACATGCTCATGACCTCCCAATTGCCAAGATGCCCGGTAAAGGCGATCAGCGGGGGACGGTCGAACACCGGCAGGAACGAATCATCCATCCGCACATACCGTTCCATCCGGCGGTGCGTGAAACGCATGAACCAGAAGACATCCAGCATCGTTAGCGCAAAGCTCTGGAAGGAGGTGCACCCGATCTGGCGACGGCGGGCGGGGGTGATGGCGTCGCCGAATACCACTAGCAGGTTCGCCTCGCAGATCCGCTGTAGCGACGGGGAGAACACCCAGGCAACCGTGCCTAACACGCGTGCCAACCGGACGACAACGCAACGAGGCAGCAGGGGGATGAGACACCAGGCGAAAAAGGCAAGCAGGGCTTCGGGCCCCTGACGTAGACGTCTCCGTGATTTCAGAATCCCTCACCTCCCAGGCGTCGATAAAAGTAGGCCGTTCGGGACTCGAACCCGAGACCCCTTGATTAAAAGTCAAGTGCTCTACCAACTGAGCTAACGGCCCCCCATTAAAGGAAGACTCGGCAAACTACCCGCGTAGCGACCCTTTGTCAAGCTCCCCTTTATCACACCCGCAGCCTATTCCCCGCGCAGGGCGGCGGCCAGGCGCATGCGCGAGGCGGCCAGGACCGCGGCCAGCACGCCGAGCAGTCCGGATGTGAACATGGCCCCGATCAGTAGCACCATCAGTCCTATTGGCATCGCGTGCCCCAGGTTACGCATGGCCGGCTGCACCGCCACCAAGGCAGGCACCACTCCCGCCACCAGCCCGCCCAGCAGCAGGTAGATGTATTCAGCCAGCAGGTACTGCAGGGTCTGGCGTGGCGGGATACCCAGCGCACGCAGGATGGCCAGCTCGCGGCGGCGCACCGCCGCGTTGCGCAGGACCACGAGTCCGACGCCTGCCGCCCCCAGCACCACGCCCAGTCCGCCCAGCACCAGGAACATGTCCAGATAGGTCGACTCCACTTCGCCCAGCATCTGCAACCGCTCGCGCGACGGCGTGACCAGTCCGCCATGCCGTGCCAGCACCCGCGCCAGCCGAGCCTTGCCCGCCTCCTCCGCCATACCGCTGCGTACCAGCCAAAGCCCGTCACCGGGTGTCGATGGGAACATGCGCGTGAAGATCGCCCGGTGCATGATCAGGCTGCCCTGCAGGATGCCGGTGCGCACAGGTAATGCCCCCATGAGACGCAACCGCCAGACGCGGCCATCCTCGCCGGTATAGGCATAAACCGTTCCCTGGCTCGCCCCGGTGCGGGCCGCCAGGCCGTATTGCACCGTGGTCAGATCCCCCGCCAGCACGGGTATCGTGCCATCGGGTAGTTCGGTTTCGAGGACCGACCAGACTGAGCGGGTGTCGTCCGCCGTCGTTCCGAAGGCCGAAAGCGCGGCAGCAGCCGCCGGATCGACACCCAGCAAGCGGGGCTCGACCGCCCGGTTCAGGTTCAGGCAACTGGCCTCGTCGCCTTCGCGGACCCGCATCGGCAGCAGCGTCGCCCGCGAATCCAGCGCGTTGCGCAGCAGCGGTTCGGCCTCCGTGGCGGACATGGGGATGGATAGTTCCACCAGCATGTCAAACCCGCCACTGCCGGACCCCGTGTGGCCGATATCGGCAGACGTGTCCTGTTTCATCGACAGCACACCGACGGTCAGGAAACAGCCGCTGGCCAAGAGTATCATCACCAGCAGGCTGCGCCCGCGATAACGCGCCACGTTGAACAGCCCCGCCCGGACCGGGTCCGTGGCCGGACGCCCGTGCGTCTGCAGGGCGTGAATCAGCAGCGGGGCCAGGCACAGCAGCGCGGTCATCAGCAGCGCCCCGCCGCCGAAGAACAGCCCCGCATCCGCACCGCCGCCGGCACCGTCACCAGCCCCGATCACGAAAAGCCCCGCTGCCAGCAGCAGTGCCACCACGCCCGCCAGCAACGTCCAGCGCACCCAGCGTCGACCGTCACGTCCTTCCCGGATCTCGGTCTCGTCCTTGAGTAATTCTCCGATCTGCTGATGCACGGTGCGATGAATCCCCCAGCGCACGGCCACCAGCGACAGCACCAGTGTCACCCCGCCCGCCAGCAGGCCCGTTTCCGCCCCCACGGTAAACGGGATCCGCGCCGACGCGATTGCCCCGCTCCAGAACCGGTTCAGCCCCCAGACCAGCAGCCGAGCCCCGCACACGCCCGCCAGGACCCCGGCGATGGCCCCCAGCAACAGCGCGGGCAGCGATTCCACGAGCCAGAGCCGTGCCAGACGGCGCGAGGAGAAACCGGCCGCGCGCAGGGTTCCCAGCTCCTCGCGTCGCTGCGATACGCCCAGCGCCGCCAGCAGTCCGGTCAGGATCAAGGCCGAGATAACGAGCACAAAGGCCATGCTGGCAAAGATCTCGCGGAAATCCATCGCCTGATCCACGGCAGCCAGCGCCTCCTGGCGGACCGGCCGCACGGCCAGCCCGAGCGCGGCCGGATCGGCCTGGCGCAGTGCCGCGAGGATGGCGGCTTCCCCGGTCTCCGGCGACAGCCGCGCGCTCATGGCCGAGCCGAACAGGGTGCCGAGCAACGCCTGACCGGCTTTAAGAGTGATGAAGGCTTTCGGGGTTGGACCGTACGCGTTCCAGTAGTCCTCGTTGTCCTTGTCGTTGAGTTTATCAGTATCCATGGGCATACCGATATCCCAGTCGGCACAGCGGTCGGCATCGGTCAGTCCCGGGAAGGACGGCAGCCAGTCGCGCTCCCGGCGAACAGCCGGCATGTCGAGGACGCGGACGATCCGGAACAAGGCGTGATCGGCCGCGAGCCGCCCGCCCGCCTCGAACCGCCGCAGGCGGATGGTCATGCGGTCGCCGACGCCAACACCGAGTTTTTCCGCCAGCCATTCGTTGATCACCACCTCGTCATCCGCCGTGTCCGCCTGCACCACGCCCAGGCGTGGGTCCGCCGATGGCGTCTGGGCGGTGATGAACCCATAGGGCTGTTCGCGCCGCGCCGCGCCCTCCCCCGCCTCGAAGCTGTCGGCCAGGTGGTGCAGGGTGAACACGGACGCGAGCGCGGACTGCTCCAGCGCCTGCACAAACGCCGACTCCAGATAAATCCGTTCCGGGCGCACCAGCCAGACGTCGTCCGCCTCGCGACCGACGGCGAGACCGGTATCGGACGGTTGGAACACCGCCTTCAGCGCGGCTTCGAGCCGGGCGGGATCCGCGTCACTAAGAAACAGGTTGACGCGATCGGGCAGTCCCGCTTCCGTGCCCAACCAGTCGCGCCGGGCGAACAGGTTCAGCGGCGGCACCTGGCTGGTCCGCAACGAGAACCGACCCAGCGCCGCATCGGGCAGTTTCCCAGCTAGACGCACCGGACGCCGTAGCAACGCATCGCCACCCCGGTCGCCCAGCGGCATGTCGCCGGGAAACAGCGATGGCTTTTCAAACCGTAGCGACAGCGTGGCGGGTGATGCAGGCAGAGCCTCGGCAGTGCGCCGCGAAAGCAACACCGCGTTTCCCTCCATCTGGGGGGCGAGACTGTGCCGAGCCGCAAACGCAAAGAACCGGTCATCCGCGCCGTAGGCATGCACCCGGTCGATGCGCATCTCGCTACCCGACGCGTCCACACCCAGCAGCGAGGCAGGCAGGTGCAGCAGCGGGGCAACCGTCGCGCCGGATTCGCTTGCCAGCCGATCCGCCAGCGCGGCGTCCGCGTAGCGTCCGCGAAGCTCGATTGCCGATCGAACCGGACCGATCCGCTGCAGCGCGATACGCCGCAGGTTCGCGTTGAGCGCCTCCCCGGCCAGCAGCGCGGCCGCCAGCACGGCCCCGGCCAGCGCGGCACCGGCCGCCAGCACCAGATGCATCCGGAGATGATACCGGACGCTGCGTCGGATCCAGTTAAAACTGTTCATCGTGGTCATGACGGGCTCAAGACTCCATCCTGAAGCAACAGGCTGCGTTTATGCCGCGCGGCCAGCTCGCGTGAGTGGGTGACAGTGATCAGCGTGACCTGCTCGTCGCGGTTCAGGTCGAGCAGCAGGTCACCCAGTGCCTCGGCCCCGGCATGGTCCAGCGAGCCGGTCGGCTCGTCCGCCAGCAGCAGCGCGGGCTGCAGGATCAGGGCGCGTACCAGCGCCACCCGCTGGCGCTCACCGCCCGACAACTGGCCCGGGCGGTGCCCCATGCGCGCCTGCAGCCCCACCCGGTCGAGCAGATCGCGCGCCCGCTCCGCCCGCGCAGCCGCCTCGCCGGCAGCCCAGGCGGGCACCAGCACATTCTCCAGCACGGTCAATTGCGGCAGCAGGTGATGGAGCTGGAAGACAAACCCGAAGCGGCGGTTGCGCAGACCGTTGCGGGCCTTCTCGCCGAGCGCCGCCAGATCCTGCCCGTCGATCTCAACCGTGCCGGCATCCGGCCGGTCCAGCGCGCCCAGCAATTGCAGCAGCGTGGTCTTACCCGACCCCGAGGGTCCCACGATCGCCACGCTCTCCCCGCCCGCAACCTCAAGATCCACCCCGCACAACACCTCGACCGGCTCGCCGCTACCGAACCGCCGCACCACCCCGCGCATACAAACGGTTGCTCCCATAAAACCTCCGATTAACCGGTTTGTTCTTTTGATTTCATGACTTCGTGACTTGGTGACTCCATGAGTGCATGACATTAGCGCGTATGAACGCCGAATGCGATGATATTGCCGCCGTCGTCCACGACGGCCACGGTATCGCCGTTGGCGACCGGGCCGGAGACATGGTCGCCGACGGCATGGGTCATGAAACGCTGGCCGTCCTTGAGCCGCAGTCCTTCCAGCTTGCCGCCGGCGACCACGAACAGGGCATCGTCCACGACGCACAGCCCCGACACCTCGCCCTCAAGCGCCACGCGCCAGCGCTCGGCACCTGTTTCCGCCTCGAACAGGATCACCTCGCCCGCCTCGGTGCCCATCGCCAGGGACACCCCGGCCACAACCGGTGTATTGAATTCCTGTGCTTCCGAAATTTTCGCCTGCCAGGCCAGCGCACCGGAGGCGGCATCTACACCCACCAACCTACCGTCACGGGTGCCGCCGAAGAAACGCCCCGCCAGCAAGGCCAGCCCGCCAGCCATCTGGGCGTCCTTGCCCACTGGCACGGAGGCCGTCCGCCGACCGGTCGACGTCTCGAATATATGGATGGCCGAGTCGCAGTTGCCGTAGGCCAGATAACGCGCATCACCCGCCGGCATTCCATCGGCCCGGTTCGTGGGTTCCGACTGCCAGACTTTCCGGCCATCCGCCGCCGCCAGGCCATGCAGGACGCCGTCCTCGCTGGAGAGCAGCGCCACGTGCCACACGGAACCGGCGGGAATCGCCAGCGGACCGCTGAGCATCGCGGGGCTGCCGGTCGGCACCTGCCAGCGCAAGCGCCCGCTGACGGCATCCAGTCCGGCCGCCTGGCCGTCGGCACCGGCCACCACCACAACCGCACCGGCCACCGCCGGTGAGCCCATGATCGCCATGTTGGTAAACGTGTGCGTCCAGCGCACCACGCCAGCAGCATCGAGAGCCTCGACGCGTCCATTGTCCGACGCGACCACCCAGCCATCCGTCAGCGCGGCGGGAGCGCTGGCCACGCGCGGGCCGGCCGGATGCGACCAAAGCCGCCGCCACGTCCGTGTCGATGCCCGGTCAACGCGGCGATTACAGGCGCATTCGGACGCTTGATTCCCATCCGCCCCGCCCGAGGACGCCTCCCGTCCGCTCAACACCAGCAGCACCCCGGCAACCGCCAGGGCCACAACCGCCACCATCACGACATATACGATCAGCTTCATGTCTGCGATCTAAACCTATTCCACCTAATTCGTCAACGCTGCCGTGAAGCAGTGGTGGCGGCGAGATCTAGCAAGATTCACGGATGGACGGCAACGCGTTTCATCATGCGAAACGTGTTTGACACCAACATCCCTACCGCCATCATTCCTATTCAGGGACGCGGCGGTTGCGGATAACAGAGCATACCGGCAAGATATTTGCGATCCGGGTTCGCGATTTCCAATCGAACCCTTACCGTGCGGCTCGCGGCATCAATAACCGGCGAGACAAAGGCGATGAGAGCCTCAGCATGCAATGTATTCTCGAGCAACACGGGAATGGTTTCCTTGAGAGAATACCTTTCTACCGTCTCAACCGGGACATGCAGCGTCACATGCAACTCGTCCAGTTTGGCAATCGTCATGACCTCTGGCCGAGCCGCGGAAATATGTTCCGATATCTCGCGGTAGCGCTTCAGGACCACGCCATCAAAAGGGGCTCGCAGGGTTCGACTCTCGATCTGCGCCAAGGTCCGATTCATGCGTTCCGTAGCGACAAGCAGATCCGCCTGTGAACGCTCGAATTCCTCTGGAGACACACTGCCATCCTTGCGCAGGATAGTCATCTGGGCATGCCGCATCTCCTGTAGACGCAGCATTTCGCGAGCTATATTCAAATCATGCTGCAAGGTTGCGACATCCAGTTGGGCGAGGAGATCTCCCATCGCGACCACATCCCCTTCCCTGACTTTCAGTTCCTGCAGGATGCCAGACTCCGCAAAGGCGACCTGGGCCTGTCGCGCCGGCTCTGTATAGCCGAATACCAAATTCTCCGACGGCTCGGCAAGGACAGGGAAAACAAAAAGGAACGTGAAAATGCCTAGTCTTTTTTTTCTACTCATGATCATCATTGAACCCTAGATATTCTGCTTGAGGCTGTCGAGCCATTTATCAGCAGCCATGACGGCACAACGCATCCGGAAAGCCTTCTTCTCGGCACCCAGCATGGCCTTTTGAAAGCCGTTCAGATAACGAGCCGATAGTTCACCTTCGGGGATGCCTGCCTCCGGGCGTTTGACGTGCATCAGGATATGATCATCAAGCGAGAGGAAGAAACGGCAGGAGCCGGGATCTCCCTGCCTGGCACAGCGTCCAACCAATTGGCGGTTGATACGGCGCGCATCATTGAATTCCACCCCGATCACATGCAGCCCCCCGCACTCGGCAACACCCGGACCTAGCGGTATGTCAGCCCCCCTGCCAGCCATGTTCGTGGCGATTGTGATTCTCCTGGCCTGCCCGGCCAAGGCGATGACCTCCGCCTCCTGGGCATCCTGACGCGCATTCAAGAGCGTGACATCGATGCCCGCCACCGCAAAGGCGTCCGCGATCTCGTCACTGCGCCGGACGGAACGTGTGCCTATCAATACAGGACGCTTCATAGCCACACAGGCCATGGTCTCCGCGAGAACCGCCTGGATCATGGCGGATGATGACACAAAGATCCGCGGCGGAAGCCCGGTCCGTTGCGAAGGGCGGTTCAAAGGCACAGGGACAGTCTCCAGCTTGTACGCGGACCGGAACTCCGTCTTTTGCTCCATCGCCGTACCGGTCATCCCGGCCAACAGCGGATACAGCTTATAGAAGCGCTGCCGCGAGATGGACACTTCCGAAACGGTCTCATGGGTTACCAGGACCTGCTCCTTGGCCTCGACCGCCTGATGCAACCCACCACGCCATTTGCGGTCCGGGAAACTCCGTCCCGTGTTGCTGTCGATGATCTCGACCGCGCCTTTCCGCAGCAGGTAATGGACATCGCGATGCAAGGTAAGTCGCGCGCGCAAGGCATCCTCGACATGCTCATGCCAGGCACGACGCAAGAGGCCATGGAGGGAATCCGGCAAGGTCTCATAGACCGTCTGCAAACCCTTCCTCGCCAGGGCGACCCGCTGACTGCTTTCGTCGAGGACAAAGTCGGTATCGGGAGTCAATCGTGCCGCGACACGGTCAGCGGAGCGATACAGGGCGGCCGCCGGATTCTCACCCTTGGCAGCGGCGCCACTGATGATCAGGGGGGTTACGGCCTCGTCGATCAGGACGCTATCGATCTCATCCACCAGGGCGAACGCAAACGGCCGCTGCATGCCCGGGGAAGCCTCCTTCATCGTCTCGCCAAGGATCCGCTTGCACCAGAGGTCCCCGTATCGAGCCTTACCCGCACCGATCAAGGACAACTGGTCACGCAGGAAATCAAATCCGAACTCATAGCCTGTACCGTACGTGATATCCGCGGCGTAGGCCTTCCGTTTCATTTCCGGGGGTATCCGCTCGGCCAGCAATGCCGAGGATAATCCCAAGAGCCGGAATACGGGCTTCATCAGCCCGTGGTCTCGCTCAGCCAGGTAGGCATTCACCGTGGCGACATGGACGCCACGCCCGGATAACGCATGCACGGCGACCGGCAGGGTTGCCGTCAGGGTCTTCCCCTCGCCGGTGGCCATTTCGGCGATACAACCGCGCGCGAGGATCATGCCGGCAAGCACTTGCACATCATACGGACGCATCCCCACGGCACGCCTGCACGCTTCGCGCACCCTTGCGAAGGCCTCCGGCAAGTATGCGGTAGGAAGCACGCCATCGCGCAGATGATTACGCATGGCAAGAAAGCCGTCCCGGAGCGAATGGTCATCCAGTCCCCGGAACCGCTCCTCGAGGTTGTTCACACGATCCAGAAGTGCATGACACTCGTCGAGAACTCCCCGCGATGGCTGCAGCTTAAGGCGTATGGACGAGATAACGGACATGATCACCCCCGCGCTGAAGCCCTCGTCGCCACATGACGCAACACCAGGCGAATCCGGGCCACCAGGAGTTGACCAAGACGTGTCGACTCGGAACTGCGGAACTTCACCCGGACACGTTCCCCTGATCGCCAGACAGACCCTGCATCCTGCTCAAGCCGCACAGAACCCCAGCAAACCGGGTCCAATAGTTCGTAGCCGCTGGAGCCATCGGCACCGGTTGCCGGCCGCACGGCAAGACGGCCTCCGGCAACGGCGGTCAACTCAGGATAGTCAATCGACGTCACCGCGCGTCCGCTGATGTTGACCAACCGACCCTTGCGACTGGCGAAACGGCCGTCTGCCCGCACGCGCACACCTCGGCCGATATGCCGCTGGAACGAGGCCATCGCGTCCAGGCTTACGGGAATCACAACCTCGCCGCTTCCGGGATCCGCCACTCGCAATATCTCATCACCCCGGCGGAAGAACTGCCCGGGGTGGCGCGTTGACATGGGGGTCAGCACAAGGCCGTCTCGCCGTGCATCGAACACCAGCGTATCAATGAACCGCGTCAATTCAGCGATTTGCTCATCCATCCCCTTGAGCTTCGCCTCCTCGGTCGCGGCCTCGGCGGGCTGTTCCGAAAGCTGCGCCATACGTACCTTGACCTGTTGACGACTATAGGCCTTGCGCATCAATGCCAGACGTGTCGACGTTTCCGGATTCTCCATTTCAAGCATCCGTGTACCCGACGGGATCCAGTCGTTCTCGTCGGAATGGAGTAGACGGACAAATCCGGCCAGTTCAACCCGGTAGATGTCCTCGTCCATGTAACGGAACAGGCCGGGAACGACATGAACCGTCCGCCACGGGGCAAACAGGATCAGCGCCACCAGGCCAATGGCTCCCCCGCAACGGATGACGGCACGACGAGGAGACAACGCGCCGTTCCCCAGTCCGTATCTGACCCTGTTAAACAACCGGAGGGCGAATGGGACAATCATCCACAGGGCGGCTGAAACCGCGAAAAGGAAACCACCCCCTTGGAAAAACAGGGCGGCTGCCGTCAATAGCGTGGCCGTTATGAGCACTTTCCACAGGCAGGCGGCAATGCCATAAAGAAAATAGACCCATCGGCGGCCTTCTTCGTATTCCGGGATGTCACCATCCGGATTTCCCAGGAACCAACGGTAACAGACGGCGCCCAGAAGCCGCGATGAACGTGTCGCCAGGTTGGGAATCTCCACAAGATCGGCCAGGATGTAGTACCCGTCAAAGCGCATCAGCGGATTCATGTTGAAGAGGATCGTCACCAGACTGGCAGTGATCATCGCGTTGAAGGCAATCGTATTCAGCAATCCAGGATCCGTGACAGACCAGGTTATCGCCGCCAGGCCGGCCAGGAAGAGCTCCCCGTACATACCGGCGGCCGCGACATGCATGCGTTGCCATTTGGACGGGAATGCCAGGCTCGACGTTGCATCCACATATCCCAGCGGCATGAAGAGAATCAGCAGGATGCCAGCCTCCCGGACCGAGCCGCCGTAGCGGATCGCGGCAAGTCCATGCATCAGCTCATGCCAGATCTTCACGAATATCCATACTGCCAGAAGCGGCAACCAGTTGTCCGGTGCCAGGATACCAGCCGTCCCGTCCTTGAGCCTGCCTGAATGCACCGCCACCTGCATGAGACCTGAAAAGACCACGGGAAGCCACAGGAGCAGGAACCAGGGCGAAGACAGGAACCGAAACTTCCGGTAAAGGAGACGCATGACGCGGTCCGGGTTCCCGAGCGGGATGCGAATGGAAAGGATATTGGTGAAGAGACTGATGCGGGACAAGATCCCTCGGCTGCTCTCCCGGCGCAATGTCGCCAAGGGAACCGCCCCCCCCAGGTCGACAAGGTTATTCTCCACGAGCCACGCCAGCACCGTCAGGGCGTCCCTTTCCGACAACGCATCCGGCCCGCTTTCGATTGCCGCCATGGCAACTGCCGCCGTGAACGTCATCTTCCCATCGAACTTACGAATCAGCCTGTACTCGGCCAGGCCGATCCGGTGATATTTCGACTTCAGGTTATCTTCCAGGACGAAAAAGGCCTTCCCTCCGGATTCCTGGGCAATGAAACGCACACTGGGATGCAGGCATGGAACCACGGATCCCATTTCGCGGACAAAGGATGAGGAAGATGATGACATGGTTACCAGAATAGCATGACATGGATAAAATCAAACAGACGGCGGGTCATGACCCAGCCCAGCGGGCGCCAGCGGCTGTAGACCGACGCCTTGCCATTCATGCCGGCCCGGAGCACGTTTGACTCCGCCACGATCCCCGGCATATCCGCCTCGGCTATGAAATACGTGAAGGCTCCCGATCTTTCCGACCGGGGCCGTATCCGGGATACACGGGTCTGCCACGACCTACCGGTCATCCCCGCCAGACGGAACCGTACGCGCGCACCCTCTTCGATCAACGGGATATCACGGGATGGGATCTTGATTTCCACAACCATCTTGTCCAAGGGCCCGATCTCGAACAGCGGTTGTCCCTGGGAGACAGGAACCCCCGTCGAACGTTCCAGATCGCCAGCCAGGACAACACCGGAAATGGGAGCCAGTATGGCAAGGTTCTCCCGCCTGTATTGCATGTGGTTCAACTCGAGGCGTATCGATTCCACCTCCAGTTGCGCCACCTGTATCGCGGCGGCGGAGGCGGATGATTCCGTCATCGCCATGTCCCGACGGCGCTCCGCCTGCTCCAGTGACGCCCGCAGCTCCGCCTCCCGCCATAGCAGATCCTGGTCATCCAGGCGGGCCAGGGTATCCCCTGCGGCCACACTATCGCCCGGACGGACATGGGTGGCCTGCAGGACGCCATCAAAGCGGGCCGAGACCACACGCCGTTCCACGGGTTCCAACTGGCAATCCACCCGGATGGAAAGCGGGACCGGCATCAGGACCAGGCCCATGACAAGAGCCACCACCCCCTTGATGAGAAGGCGCTTGTGCGCAGAGATCCTTCCCCACAGCAAATAGCCGTACTTGCGCACTTGGAAAGGGTCGGACCGCTGCAGGATACGGACGAGCCCTGCCAGACTACCCGATGCGGCATCCAGGAAACACCGGGCCTCATCCGAGAAGGGTGCCTGGTCATTCCAGATCGTGATCAACACACCGCAAAGCGCTTCGTCAGCCAGAATCAACGGATAGCTGACAACCCCTGCGGATCCTGTGTGCCGGCAGAGTTCCTCATGTGCCACATTGGCAAGGAAACCACGCTCGCCGGTATCCGGCTCCGGCCACCGCAAAGGACGCCGTGCACTTGCACATTCCTGCATCGCGCTCGCCAGGAGACCAACCGTACGGCCCTCCCGATCGAATGCGGCCGTACCCGATACCGCCGCCACCCGGCAACGTGAGCGGCGGAAATGTCCCAATGCAAGAATCGAACAACCAAGATGCTGCCGCAACGCTTCCACCAGAAGCTTATGGGCTTCCTCGGAAAAGGGGGCCTCCATTGCCCTGGTCGCCAGTTCAACCCAGGCTGAAGTCTGGGCAAGCGCGATGTTCCTCCGCTGCTGCGCCTGCCGGTCGACCGCACGGAAGAGGAAGCCAAGCGATGCCTGGAAAACGGTCAAGGCCACGTGTGCAGCAGACGGCGATGACACCTGCAGCAGAAGCGACACGGCCACCGCTCCACCGACCTGCATGCCGGGTATCGTTATGCGCGTGCTGCCGTCGGGGTAATCGGCGGTTTCCACCAGGATACGCTGTTCCTGGACGCTACGGCACACAGCATCGTGGAACGCATCAAGGATCAGTTCCCGGAAACCGCTATCGGGGTCCCGCCAGACCGCCAAGGGAACCTGGCTTCCACGACTTTCACCAAATGCCTCGTAATAGACGGCCGTCCCGCGCAGGAGAGACAGGATATAAGGCAGAACATCGTCCACGCCGGAATCCTGCTTCGCGGCCAGCGCACGCCATTCATGCGACAATTTCTGCCCGTCTTCGGGACGGTGATAGTCTGTGGCGGCAGGCATCATGCAAAGAGGGTTCAGGCTTTCGGGGTCGCCGAAGCCTGGATCGCTGTTTTTGTTGCATCCACCCGTTTCAAGGTCTGCTGCAAGGCTGCCAGTAGACGCCGGGCCCCGCCCGGGGTCATGGCAATCCGCGTGTGAATCGGGATCAACGATTCCCCGGTTACAGGATCAGGAACCGGTCCCGACGAGAAATCCAGGAAAACCTCCTCGGACGATCCATTCAGGACAACCTGGTTGGCATACCGGACCGACAGTTCCTCGTACTTGATCTTGATCCGCTGCGGCTTGGAAGGCGTGTTTTTTGTATCAGCCATTTTGTGCTCCCCTGATTATTGTTTTCTATCGGTTCTATCGACCTGTAGGATGACCGGGCATCGCCAATGCTTCATATGCATGCATCTGGTTACCAAAACCAATCGGTTCTGTAAACAGCAACATGTAATCCTCAAGCACCTGGCTGGCCGAACGCTCTGAAATACTTCCCACAGAAGCCCGTTCATTGAAGAAATGTCCGGGTTGCACTGCAGAAGCATAAAATGCCCGCTGGTTGTAACCGCGACTTCCGGGACTCTGCAAGGGTGGTGTCTGCTGGATGACAACCGACTGTGGGTAATCCTTCACCACCACGCCCGGAAGGGTCGCCATCCAGTTGCCGCCGGTATCCACCACCACGGTCTGCCGTCCGATTTCCTGCCCCATGGCATTGTAAAGCACGACAACCAGGGTCGAACCGGGTTCGGCCGAACCGCTGTATATCGGCGCAATCGGCAGGATCGCATCACGGAATGCATCTTCGGGGTGAATCAGCAGCCGCCCGCCATCGTCATGGAACCGGACCGGATTACTGAATGAAGGCTGTAGCGGAAATGGATTGAATGTATCATAGCTTAACGAGGACCTGAGCGGCAGCGCCAAACCGAAGTCAGCATCCCGCCGGTTCGCCATCATTCCCAGATTGATTATCACGCGACCATCGAGCAACCCGTCAGGGTCAAATGTAAACGTGAACCCTTCTGGAATCGTCGCCGGATCCAGGGTGATGCTATACAGTCCTCCAATAAGGTTCTGAAACAGGTACTGACCATTGGCATCCGTCGTCGCCCTCAGGGTCATGGTATTCCCGCCGAATTCCGGACCACCCGAGAAGACCAGCGTCAGCCCGACGCCGGGTATGCCGACCTCTCCGGGCTGCTGCACCCCGTCACGATTGGCATCATTCCAGATCGTATCCCCGATCGAACTGCGGCCACGATAGCCGAAATCGACATCCAGACGGTTCTCGTTACCTGCATCCAGCGTGACTGCGGCTGTATTCAGGCTACCCAGTCCATCCAGATCATAGGTTGCAACCATCTCGATTGTCGGAACCACTTCGACGAGGTACTGGATTTGCGTGACATTCCCGAATCCGTCATCGGATTCCGTGGGAAGATTCTCGAAGAGATAGAACCCGTTTTCATCCGTGATCGTCGACGTGAGGAAGAAATCGCCACCATCAAGATTCCCGTCACCATTATCATCACGCCAGAGATTGATGGTCAACGCGGGCAGGCCGATCTCGAAGCCGTCCTGGACAGCATTCGCATTTACATCCCACCAGACAATGTCACCAATCGAGCCGAGGCCGACAACAAGATCCTCATCGTCTTCAGCACGGTAATCATTGACACCACCTGCGCCGGTACGTTCCTCGGAAACGCCGCCCGGTTCATCGCCGGCCAGCCCGTCAGGCAGGCTGCTCCAGAGGACCTCGCCGACATTCGATACGATCGTTGCCCCCGGAGTACCGAGAATCACATTGCCGCTGACCTCGATGATCAGCTCTTCCCCTTGCGCCAGATCGATCATCCCCGTTGTGCCCAGGAAGCCCGTCACGGGATCAAGGAACAGCTCTCCCAGAACGCTCGTGGCTCCGATGTCGGCTCTGATCAGCGTGAAATTCTCCAATTCAGGAGGCAACGGGTCATTGATTATCAAATCAAAGGCATCTGCCGTCGAATCGCCCGTATGACGGATTGTCAGTGTATAGGTGACCAATTGTCCCGCAGCCACATAACCGTCCGCATCATCACTTGTCTTGATAATCTCAAGCACAGGCTCGACCACCGTGACGTCCTCGCTATCGTCCAGGTCCTCGCCCGGTCCGTCGGTGTCGCCGTCGTCGTCAAGGTCGGCGGTCACGTTGACCGCGTTGGCCAGCGTGGTCTGCGAGCCGTCGTCGCCCTGGTTGCCGACGACGTTCTGCACGAGCGCCTGGTAGGTCAGGGTGAAGGTCGAGTTATGCGCCGTGGCCCCGTCGTCCTCGACGGTGCCTGTCGCCCGGTTGCTCGTGATGACAAGGTTCTGCGTGAGCGCATCCGCGTCAAGACCCGTGATCGCCAGCCCGTCCACATTCGTGCCGATCGCCATCGAGTTGGCCACGAAGGCCATCCCGGCCGGCAGCACATCGGCGAAGGCGACTTCCGTGCGGCCTTCCGCCACCGTGATCGCCACGGTATAGGTCACGACCTGCCCGATCGTCGCCTCGGCCACGTCCGCCGTCTTCACGATCGAGAGGAACCCGCGCGTATTGGTCGATACCGTGTCGTCATCGCTGTAATCGTTGGGCGGGTTGCCGCCCGCCCCGGTGCGCTCGTCGTTGACGCCATCCGCGATCCCCGCCTCGTCGCCGGCAAGTCCGCCGTCGAGGCTCGACCACTGCAGGGTGGCCGTGTTCTCGATCTGCTGGCCCACGTCCGTGTCGTCGTTGACCGTCGTGCTGATCCGGATCACCAGGGTCTGGCCCAGTGCCAGATCGATGCTGCCGATGGTGCTGAGCACATCGCCGGCGATGGAAAGCGAACCGGAGACATCCGTGCCCCCGATCAGCGCCGAGTCGATCGTGCCGCCGTTGAGGTACAACGGCAAGGTGTCGTTGAGCACCAGCTCGAACGCGTCCGCCGTCGAGGCCGCCGTGTGCGTGATCGTCAGCTCGTACGTCAGCGTGTCGCCCGCATCCAGATGCGTCGTGTCAGACACGATCGCCTTGGCGATCTGCAGCACGGGCTCCACCACCGTGACGTCCTCGCTATCGTCCAGGTCCTCGCCCGGTCCGTCGGTGTCGC
>CAZSRU010000021.1:0-18369 GCA_964609395.1 uncultured Victivallales bacterium | reverse complement strand
CGTGTCAGACACGATCGCCTTGGCGATCTGCAGCACGGGCTCCACCACCGTGACGGTGGCTTCATTGTCATTATCAGGATCAACGTCATCCGCCGAACCATCCACCGAATTTGTCAGGGTTGTCTGGCTTCCTGCTACTCCCGTACTCGTGTCCACATTGGTTACCAATGCCTGGTAGGTGATAAAGAACGAATCGGTTTCGGCAACGGACGAGTCATTGACTGTGGTGTTACTGCCGCCCGTGTTCACCGCGCTGGAGGCCGTGATCGTGAGCGTTTGACCGACAATGTTGGCTGCAAAACCATTTACCGTGATGCCGTTGGCATTAGACACTACCGCACTGCCTGCAACATAGGTCTTACCTGCTGGCAAGCTATCAACCAAGGATATGTTATTGGTTGTTCCCTCCATGACCGACACTTCAAGCTGATAGGTGACAATCTCACCGATCGCGACATCGGCTCCGGTTGTATTAACTTCACTGGTCGCAGAAACCGACTTGACAACCGCAAATGGGTTAGTGGTGGTGACACTGGCATCAGCACCGACAGCATAATTGTCCAGTATGGCATTATTGGCTGGAGGCGTGTTGTCCTCTGGGTCGGCCACATTCGCGCCTGAACGCTCACCATCAACCGCGCCATCTTGCGATGAAAAGAAAACATTGAGGTCGCTGGTGAGGGTCAGATCCGGGGTAATGATGTCCTGAAGGGTGGCCGTGAAAGTAAAGGTCAGCGAGCCACCCAGCGGTATATCGAAAATGCCTGAGAGGGTTCCAGTGCCGGTGCCGGCGAGGGCCGTATCCACGGTGGCCCCATCAGCAAGAACAGGGGCACCAATCGCGGTAATCAGCATACCCGCCGGCAGAACATTGGACAGCGTAACGTCGTATGCAGGCCCTGTCGCCCCGTTAGCGGCCAGATTGTTGATTGTGACTTCATACGTGACCGAGTCACCGGCATCGAGCCCCGTAGTGGCGGTCGTGATGATCTTGGTAACCGTGACGCGCGGCTCGACCACGTCAATCACCACGGAGGCGTCCTGGTTTTGCGTGTCGCCTTCCCCATCCACGTAGGTGAGTCTTCCAGTATTGGTGACGGCATCGCTGTCCTGGTTGGCGAGGACGTTCGTGACGCGGGCGGTAACCCGCACGACGATGGTATCATCACCAAGCCCGTTATTGAAATTGGCGTTGGTTACATCGCCGAAATCGGCCACCAACAGGTCGTTGGTGGCACCACCACCGGAATTGGAAATGGTGAGAAGCCCGGGCTCGGTCAGGTTCGTATCACCAACCGCAAGACCGGAAGCCGATGACACGTTGGCAGATATGGATTGGACTTCAGCGGATAGGATTTCAAGGATGGCGCTGCCATCGTCCTGGGCAAGGTCACGCACCACAAGGCTGCTGGTCACGCCTTCGCGCACGGTAACGGTGATATCATAGGTCACGATCTCGCCGATTGCCAGATCCGTGCGCCCGGCATCGTGCAGGGCAGAGCCGGTATTGCCATCCGACGTGGCCACGATGGCCTTGGTAACCGTAGGCGCGACCACGACGAAGTCGGCAGAGGCATCGTTGGTGGTGTAATCATTGACACCACCCCCGGCGGTGCGCTCATTCACATCCACGCCCGGCAGGCTGGTGTAGGTGATCGTACCGCTGTTTGTCACGATATCACCCGGATTCACATCCGCCCTTAGACGGGCAGTGATCGTCAAGGTCACGCTGTCGCCATTGCGCAGCTCGCTGAGAACCGAGGACACAGCGCCAGCGGCATTGCCGGTCTGGTCAAGCGTGACATAGCCCCCCGGATTGACCGTAATAGCCAGCGCGGAGCCCGGTACCGCCAGTTCAAGTTCGGAGTCCAGAGTATCGGCTATCAGGATGTCATAGGCGGTCGCGTTGCCATTGTTGGTGATCTCAATGGTGTAAACCACCGTATCGCCCGCATCCTCACCCGCCGTGGTCAGCGTCTTGTTGAGTACCAGCACCGGCTCCTTGATCGTGACCGTCGCGGTCTGCGCCGCGGACGTCTCGCCGGCATCACCATGATCGCCATCACCGTTACGGTCGGCCCGCACCACCGCCGAATTTATCCTGTTCGGACTGCTCTCCGCCTGATTGACTGCCACATTATTGGCCCGCAGCGTGTATTCAATCTGGAAGCTGTCGGTATCGATACCGACGGAGGCAGGAACCACGATGTCCTTGAAACGGAACACCAGTGAGCCGGCCGCGACATTGCTGGTGCTGTCCGTCAAGTCGGTGGCCGCAATCTCATCTCCGTTGGCATAAACCGTATTGCTGTTAAACCCGGTAGCGGTGACACCTTCCCCGCTGCGGAAAAACACGTTGGAGCCGACCCCCGCCACGTAGCGCATCCCGGCCGGGGTTGTATCAGTCAGCGTGAGAACAGTCGTGGTACCGTCCTGCAGGGTGACACCCAGTTGATAGGTGGCGGTTTCGCCGATCGCAAGATCGTTCCCGGCGGTGGCACCATCGCCTCCATGACTGGTGGCGATCACGGATTTACTCAATGCGAGCGATGACGGAACCGTCACGGTCACGACATTGGAGTCCTCAGACACCGTCCGTTCGCGATCCGTGGTGATGTCGGCCGATTCATCGAATGCCGGTGCCGTATAATCACCGTCTCGGCTGGTGTAGCTGAACGAGGCCTGGTTGTCAAACGATGTCCCCGGCCGTACCGATTGCTGCAGCACACCTGAGATCGAGACCGTCAGCGTCTGTCCAAGCAGCAGGTCGAGATCCGCGGCAGCAGTCGTCTGCAACACCCCGCCGACCACCTCGAACTGGCTAGTCACATCGCCAGCAACCGAATGGATCACGGTAACATCATCAATGTCTATCACCGTACTGATATCCTTGCCGATCTGCACCGGCAGTGTATCCGCAAAAGTGATGTCGTACGCATTGTGCAGGCTGTTGGCGTTGTGCGAAAGCGTCACGGTGTAGACGACCGGATCGCCTGCATCTCCATTGTTTCCAGTACCATTGACAACAACTGCCTTGACGGCATCGAGATTGGGTTCAATGACCGTGAGTAACTTGCCGTCCGGATCGGTCAGGCCTACCCCGGATGTTGTCACCACATCAAGAACATTACGAACTTCGTAAGCAACGGCATTGTTCAGCGTGTCCTGATTCCCGTTAAGCCCGGTTGTGCTGACATTGTCGGTCACGATAACATCGTACGTTATATAAAACGCGTTGTTGTCGATATCGTTGTCCCCGTCCACAATAAACGTGTCGGCAAAGGTATAGACAATGTCTGTGCCATCAACGAACACACCGGGGGTAACCGCTATATCCGTTGAATCCAGCGCGCCGCCGTTGTATGTCCCTTGAAATGCGGCGGAACCTGACCCCGGATGATCCGCATGTAACACCGCCCCTCCCGGACGCGCCGCAAAGACCGCCACGCTGCCGGGAATATAGGCCAAGCCCAAGGGCAGCGTATCCGTCAGGATCAACTGCGGCGTGGTTCCTTCCGGCAGCGTCACGGTAACGCGGTAAGTGACCACTTCACCAATCGTCACGTTCAGCCCGGCGGTACTGGCATCCGAGGTGGCTATTACCACCTTAGACACGATAACCGGTGCCGTCACCGTGGTCTGCACGGATGACGATATCGCATAGTTGTCCAGGTTCGCGCTCTGGGCCGTCCCGGGGTCGTCGTCGCTCGCCCCGGTCCGCTCATCGGGATTGGCCCCGTCGGTCGATGTCCAGAAAATAGAGCCTTTGTTGGTGATGCTTGTCCCCGTCACGATCGAGTTGTCAATTTCAGCCGTGAACCGGATGGTGAACGCCGCACCGGACTGCATATCGAGACTGAATGCCGGATCCACCCGCAGCACATAGTCCCCGACCACCGCCGTCGAAGTGAATTCGGCGGCATTCCCGGCCGTCACCTCGACAATCTCGAAGTCCGTCGAGGCAGGGGCGGCAAAGGTGCCGAACCCGGAAGCCGAAAAAGCAACGCCGCCAAGGATGGAAGCCGTTGCACCATCCAGGTAGCTGTCGAGAATATCCTGCAACTGGACGTCATACGCCACCTGCCCAGACGCATTGGTTATCGTCAGGGTATAGGTCAATGTGTCCCCGGCATCCGCCGCCGCCGTATCAACGGTCTTCAACACGGTCAGGATCGGCTCCACAATCGTGACCGTCGGGTCATTTCCCGCATTAGCATCGTTTAGCGTGCGGTCGGCGGCCGGCCCCGCATTGCCTGCGCCATCCGGATCAAGAAACACCAACCGGGCCGTATTTGTCCGTGGCACGGTTTCCTGATTGGCTGGAATGTTCGTTACGGTGGCAACCACACGAATGACAACTATGTTTGCGTTGGCGGCAACGGCACCCACGTTTACGGTGATATCATCAAAATCCATCGTCAGCGTGCCCGCACCAGCCAATGAAGCCGAGACCGGCGTTGTTGCCAACGCCCCATCAAAGGCGACCGGAGCAAGCACTGCAGTGCCATCGGTGATAATGCTGAACGAGTCCACACGCAAACCTGCCGGGATCACATCTTCCACACGCACATTCTGCGTCACCCCTTCAGGCAGGGTAATGCGAATGTCATACGTAATCTGCTCGCCGATGACCACATCCGCCAGCAGCGAGGATGCAACATTCGTATCATCCGCCGAAATGCTGCCGTCCATGAAGGACTTATCGATCGTCGGAATCGCAATCGTAAGCCCGGCCGGGGCACTGGCCGCCACCGCATAATTGTTGCGGGTGGCATTAACGCCAGGCGCACTGTTGTCGGTCGGGTTCAATACATCGGCACCGGTACGTTCACCAGCGCTAGCGCCCAGGTTGACGGTCCCGTTGTTGGCATCAGCATTCGCGAGGACGGAATCCACGCCCGGATTCAAGTCCACATCCGTAGTGCCATAGGTGGCGGCAATGGTGCCGTCTTCGGTTCCCGACCCGCCTGGCAAGCTGGTATAGGCGACCGTCGCCTTGTTTTCGATTTCCGCGCCGGACAAGGCACCACTGACCACACGGACGGTCACGGTCAGAGTCACCGTCTGTCCGGCATTGAGCCGGTTGATCGTCAGGTCCAACCCGTCGCCATTCGAGGTGTTGGCAATGATGGTTGAAGCGCCAAGTCCAGCCACGGCGATGTCATTGCCTGTGAAGGCTCCAAGGGTTCCTGCTGGCGGCGTCACTAGTTCCAACTCGACACCGGGGTTGCTGGCGGTTACGGCATCCAGCACATCGACCAGTCGGACATCGAACGCGGGAGCCGCATTGTTCCCGAATGCCGTATTCGCGTTGTTGGTGATCGTAATCGTGTAGCTGAACGTGTCACCGGCATCCACAGGCCCTACGGTTGATGCCGTTTTGCTGACAGTCAGGTTCGCCTCGGCAACGCGAACGGTGACGTCGTTGGAAGCGGTCCCTATCTGCGTATTGCCGTTTATACAACTCGTGAAGTTATTGGTGAGCGCGGTATTGTTCTGGATCGCGGTCGTGTTCAGGACCAGCGCATTGAACTCAATGACGACGTACTCAGCCGTGCCGTTGCTGCTCGCATTGTTCACCAACGTTCCAAGTTTGAAGCGGACATCCGTGCCATTATCATAATTGTCCGTGTTCGCAGCCACGACGGTGGAAATCGAGTCATCCGGCAGGACGGAGGTCGGCTGGATGACCGCCGCACCGAGATCAAGTGAACCCAGCGTTGAGGATGTGAGATTATTGGACGCCGAGACGAACCCGACGGTTGCCGTGCCATCGTTGATGAACACGAGACCCGCCGGCAGGCTGTCGACGACCTGGAAATTGGGAGAGGTGCCTTCAGGAACCTGCACCAGTAGCCGGTACCGGATGATTTCCCCCACCGCCACGCGCTCGGTCCCCTCCACATTCCCCGTGAAGTCTTCAGACGTGATCACGATCGATTTCGTGTTGGCAAACGCCGTAATGGTCATACCGGCGTTGTCGCTTGCAGAATAGTTGTTCAGCACCGCCGCATCCGACCCAGGCCCTCCTGCCCCAGTACGTTCAACACTGTTGGCGTTGTGCGTGGATGCGGCACCGGGTGTTCCATCCAGGCTGCTCCAGGTCACCGTTGCCGTATTGGTGATGCTTTGGCCCGGATTGACATTGTAGTCCAGCGTGCCTCGGACAATAATCTCCAGGCGCGAGTCGGGACCGATATCCATGTTTCGCCCTGCGGCCAGCCCAAGCGTGTTGCCAGTAAACGCGAAGTCGTCATTCGACAGCGTATCTGCAGCGCCATCGGTAACGGAGATCGTCCCACCAACCCCGCCAGCGGCATTCGTTAGGCCGGTTGAAATGACCGTCACCGCGCCGAGATTGACCGGCAGCACATCCGCAAGATCGATATCATACGCCGTCACCCCCCCTGCCGGATTGCTGATGCGGATTCGGTAGTAGACAAAATCCCCGGCATCAATCGTAGTCAGGGCATTGCCATAGGTGAGATTATCCTTGGACCCTTGCTTGTCCACCGTCAGCACCGGTTCGGTAATGGTCACGGCATCGGCAGAATCATTCAGCGTATCGGATCCGGTATCGGCGGCATCCGTATCATCCGTCCACTCATAGGAGAAGGCGGCGGCATTATCGAGCAGGGTTGCTGCCTGGTTGCCGGGTGAGGCCGGCACGGAATTGGTATTCAGCACTACCGCGCGATATACAATCGTGATGGTTTCCGCCGCCGCGTTGTTCGTATTCGCGTTGGTGATATGACCGAAATCAAACGCCAGCCGGTTGGCGGTGCCACCGCCAGCGTTGCCGATAGCCACGTTGGCCGGATTGGCCCCGGTGCCGATTACGTTGGCGCTGGCTACCCCGGCAGACAGGATCACGGAGTCGATCGCGACAAACGCCAGACCGGGGTCCATGCTGTCCACCAACTGTGCATTCGCGGTCGTGCCCTCGGGAACGGTAATCGTCAGCGTGTAGGTGACCTCCTCGCCGATAACCGCCTGCGTAGCCGAGTTGCCGGTTTCGACAACACTGGTGCCGGTCAGGACCTTGGTGAATTCGGGCCGGACCAGCACAATCGAGGCCGAATCCTCCTGGTCCTCGGCGGTATGATCCTCGGCTCCATCATCGCCGGCGTAGTTGGTCAGCAGTGCCGTATTGGTAATGGTGGATGCGGCCTGCCCATCAGTATCAACCGTGAGATCATACAGGATCACGACCGCGTTGGACCCATTGGTGATGTCGGCATCCGTAGCCGCGTTGAACCCGCGGCTCAGGCCCCCCGCCCTGATATCACTGCCGAAGTTGCCGGCTGTGTAGTTATCAACCATTTCCACGACAAAGGTCTTGCTCAGGTTGTCCCATGTGAGGTTATAATCGACGCCTGCCGTCAGCAGGGTTCCCTCGCCACGGAAGACCCTGAAGCCGGTGGCCGCCACAAAGGCCGCCGCATCCGCGAAATCATTCTCATAGCTGCCGCGCAGGGTATCCTGGACGACGACATCAAAAGCATCGGCGCGACCTGTGTTCTGGGACACCAGCGCAAAGCGCACCTTGTCGCCCGCGTCAACATCCGTTGTGTCATCCAGGTCAAGCGCGCCAATGTCGGCGGCATTGGCCGCACCAGCCAGCGTACCGCTGAAAGCGTTTCCGCCAGCGCCGATCGCATCAAAGGTAATCCCGCCGACCGCCCCTATACTACCGCCTTGCGTGGTGGCAACCACGCCTTTGTAGATATCCACAACCGGCTGATTCAACACAATCTGGATGATGGCGTTCGCGACGGCCTCTGTACCGGGCGACTGGGTATTCTGCTCGCCGGACTGTACCTGGTTGGTCAGGTATAACCCGTCGGCAAATGCATTGCTGTTCACGGTGACCGATACCAGCAGGTCCAGGACCCGCGGTTCATTCGCCACGCTGATGAAATCACCCCACTGCACGCGGAAGGAGTTGGCGGCAGGGTCGATCGAAAGCACGGGCACGGCTGATGCAGGCTGGCTGACGTCATTAAGCGTATGCGTCGGGCCATAGGTGACCGTTCCGGCGGAATAGTCAGGAACGAGGCCTGGCAGGTTGTTCAGGAATGACCATTCGGCAAGCCCATTGCCTGTACCGTCGGCATTGATATCGTTGACATCGAATACCGGCAGGGGCAGATAGTCGGAAAACCGCAATTGCTCGATATCTCCTGTCGGGATAGTGTAGATGAACCGATAGGTGACCACATCATTCGGCTGCAGATTGATGTTGCCATTCGGATCCTGGAACAAGGTCAGGTCGGTTTCGCCGTTGACCGCGTAGATCGACTTCCGGACCTCGTCGGTCGCGATCGTCAGGCTCTCTGCCGAGTCATCCGCGGTCGTTACCGGTCCGGCATAGGGATTCAAGCCGTCTTCGAGGTCAAGCAGTTCCGCCGTGATGACAACCGAATTGTTCAGGACATCGCGCGGATTCAGGGCATCCTCACCCGACGGATACGTGTCTGTGAAGCGGTCGAGGATGATCGCCTGATAGGTGATTCGCCCGGTCGTGGCACCGTTGTCATACCCGGCCAGGTCATTCGGGATAGTGCCGGACGGATTGTCCGGATCGATTCCACCGCCGATAAGCCGCCCGTCGGCAATTCGCGTGATCTGCTCGCCAGACACGTTGAAAAGCAACATCGTCGATCCATCATTCGCCGCCGGATCAATCGTGAAATTGCCTGCGCCAACGGCCCCCGTCCAATTCTGCCTGATCTCCCAGTTGGCGGAATCCATGTCCAGGGCATTCAGGACATACTGGTTGCCGTTGATTTCCAGCGTCGGGATAAACGAGGCATCGAAGCGCAACCCGTCGAGCATGACATCCTCGATGCGGATGTTCTGCAGCGCATAATAATCAGAGACCTGGAAATCAAGGGTGAATGTCAGGACATCCCCCGGCGAATTCCCGGCAACACCTGTATTGGTCTCTACCGTGAAGTTCTTCTGGATCACCAGCGACGAAACTTCAAGATTTGCATGCTCCGGGGCGGCATCCGGAGCCGCTGACGCCAAGGCACTGGCAAGACTCGTGTTGTCAAATGCGCCATCGACATTGAACCCGATAATACTGCCGTCATCACGCGGATCAATCGGGACCCAGACACCGAACCCATAGGCCTGGTTGTCAACAAGAGCATCGGCGCCACTATCGGGAGCCAGTACGGGAGCATCCGTGCCATCGATAACGCCACTATCATCAGAGTCATAAAGCCGCGGGACATAGAACTGGATTTCGACCCAGGCATCGGTCCCGGCCACACCGGTTATCGTATTGTCAAACGCCACCGCCAAGCCCCCCCCCGGCACCGTGGCAGACGGCGTCTGAATGGACGTATACGCATGACTGGCTGCACTGATCTGGACAAACTGGATCCTAGGATCAAGCTCGTCAAAGAGGTGGATATCGGACAGTTGCTGCCCCGTCGCGATATCCACATTGATCCGGTATGTGCGCAGGTAATTCGGTCCGGTGGCCGTCTCGTTCTCGGGGCCACCGTAGATCTTGGTAAGCCGGACCAGCGTGACATCCACATTCGTCTCCGCCGTGGCGGCAACACCGATAATGGAGGGGTCTACGGATGGGTTGTTGAGCGGATCCACACCGAACCGGAAGCCGCCCAGCGCACGGATGGTCAGCGGTTGCCCTACATCGGCATGATCGCTCAACGACAAATCGAAGTTGACATCAGCCGCCGGTTGGCCACCCACGAAACTGCCGAACGGAAGCTCGATAACAATCAACTGGTCACCACTCTGGAAAACCCCGTTCAACGCGTCATAGTAGGGGCTGGCGGCATCAGTTGTGTGGATGTAGACCGGTTCGCCGGACGCGTCAACGGCATAGGGATGCAGGATGCCAAGCCCGCCGTTGGCATTGTCATCCAGAGTCAGCACCGTATAATTGACGTTGATCCCCAGGTAGGATGGAGTACCGGAAAGACTGAATCCGTCATAGAAGTCCCCCGGATTGGCAAGCTCGTCGGTATCGCCGGCATGGATATTGCCCGGAGCCGACGGATCAACAATTCCGTCCAAACCGGTGCGCACAAAGAACACATCAATCCATGGGCCGTAGCCGGTAGTGTCATCGCTCGTATCATTGATGAAGGAAACCGTGATATTGGCCGTCTCACCGATCCCGATGGCCCCGGGTGCATCAATCGACACCGTCGGATGGGCTCCCGCAGGCAGGATGATATCATTCGTTGAGGATAACGAGAGGGTTTCTACTGGGCCGGTTGAAACCTCAAGCACCCAGTTGCCACCGCGCGCATCCGCACCGGTAGGATCAACCGAGGCTGCCACATCCGCCCCTGTCAGTTCAGCAATCTGCCCGATCAACGCCAGTCCGTTCTCATCCGAGGCAAGGTCACAACCGTAAAGCAGGATGTCGGCATCCCCGGCAAGATAGGTTCCCCAATTCGCCAGTCCCTCGGTGATCTGATTGGTACCCCCGAGAGCGTCCGTGGTCAGTGTTGTCGAGCCGAGGCGGACCTGGCCTGGCGTTGAATGCGAGACGATATGCAGTCCGTCAACCACGCCACCTTCCGCCGTGATGCGTTCCAGTGCAGCGGTTATCTGGGTGATGCCATCGGCGCTGCTATCAAGCCGGATACTCTCGATCCGCACGCCTTCGGACGATGACGCCAGCAAATCAGCACCCAGGCTGCTGAACGCCGTATCGGAAGAATCATAAATCGAGGAATCAATGAATAACAGCTCGGTACGCACAACATCGACATGGCCATCTTCAGTCGTAGATTCAAAGGAGGCCCCTTCGCCATCTTCAGGCGTTGTCTCGGCACCGGATGCCTCATCACTGAGGACCTGGTCAACCCCCTGAGGAACATCCTCCGTGATCACAGGAGGCTGTTGCTCCACCTGTTCGGTCTCGTCCAGGGTCAGAACCTGCACAACCGCCTCGTCATCGCCGGCAGCCTCAAGGGTGACGATGGGGTCAACCGGGGCACCGTTGTAGAGTATCCGGTCTTCCATGGTCTCGATCTGGAGCTGGCGACGACGCGGAATCTGCTTCTTCGACTTCTTCTTGTGCCTGAACATAAGAAACTCCCTTTGGTTCGGATCCAGAGTCACTATTCCGGAAGCTCAACAGAACGGAGGATATACTCCGGCAACTTGCGTTTCTCGATCCACCCGCGATCATCATCGTATTCGCGCTTGATCCTGGCAGTCTCCAGATCCTCGTACGCGAGGAGGGTGCCCTGGGCACGCTGGGACGTCAGCACGGCGACATTGTAGGTGGCCAGCGCGAAAAGGAATCGCTCCTCGGAAACCATCTGGCGCTCCTGGGCATCGAGCAGGTTGTTCAGATAACCCACGGCATTCACATCCCCGCCCAGGAACAAGGCTTCACGACGGCTCTTGAGATTCTCAAGATCCTCGCGCGCGGCCTGCATACCCTTGTGCCTGGCTGCCAGATCGCGCCAAGCGGTCTCTACCTCGCGCACCGAGAACCTGACGTCAAGCAGGACGGTTTCCATCGTGGTCTCCAGTTGACGGAACACCTGCCGGGCCTCAAGACGCCGTCTCTCGTTCTGCGCCTTGGCGGCGTTGTTGCCCCAGGGGAATTCCAGACGCACACCGACCATGTAGCTGACACCGTCCTCATCGTCACTGCCGCCGTCGAATTGGTTGTCCCATGCATCGTCAACCAGGTCATAGGCCAGGCCGGCCACATACGCTTCAGCAAATGCATTCAGCGTGGGCAGCCGCTCATGGCGTGACATTTTCCGACGGACAACGGCGGCCGCATATTGCAGATAGGACTGCCGCACCTCGGCACGGTTCGACAATGCCGCCTGACCAGCTTCAGCAAGCGCGATCGGCGTCATTGCGGTAAGGGGGACATCGATGGGGATCAACTCCGTTTCCGTCGCAAAACGCAAGGCAGGATCATTCACCAGCGCCACAAGCCGGTCAGCGCCATTGCGTAATGCACTTTCCGCACGTACCAGATCAGCGCGACGCTCAGCCGTGACCGCCCTTGCTCGCAGGATCTGCTGGTGGATGGCATCCAGGTTCCCGCGCGATTCCAATGCCGCCAATATCGTGGCCGCGTCTTCATGGGCCTGCAGCTTGGCATGATAGACACCGCGCGCCACATTCAATCCCCAGTACGCCCGGGCGACCTCAAGCAAATGCGATTCCGCCTGCCGGAGGAACTCGTGACGGGCAATTTCAGAATCCAGCACGGCAACCTTCATGACGGACGTATTATATTTGATGCCCGCGCCCTGCAACAGCGGCTGCACGACCCCCAGCACAAGCCGGGCGCCGGCCTGGGGATTGGGCTGTAGATACTCGGAATTGTTGCGTGTACGGTTGATCTCCTGCGTCAGATACACCTCTGTTCCCGGCGTAATCTTCTTGCGCACCCCGACTGAAGCGCGGGTGTCGGACTCAAGAAACCGATCCTCATCCTCATTTCCGGTGATCAGCGTACTGCCTACCGGATCATCGCGATCATAGTGGCGGACATCCGTAAAAAAGCGGAAATCAAAGATCCCGGAAGCCTCCTGGATCGAGGTCTCACGGATCAACGGCAGGTCACTGAACACCTTGATCTGCGAGGAATGCATAATGGCGCTGCGCATCATTTCATCGAGGCTGATCGGCAATCCCTGCACGGACGCATTGATCCGGTTGGTCGAGAGCATGCCCTGCGCATCCGGTTGCAACCGCTCATCAACGGCGACGTCAACAACCGCCGGAATCCCCGGAGCAATGGTGGCATCGGCCAGATGAGCCTCACGGCTGTAGTTCTCAATGATTTCCGTGAAGACCTTCTCCTCCTCTACCGTACGATGTTTCCGGTAGCGGGAGACGCAGGCCGTCTGCGACAGCAACCCGGCGATCATAAGCACATTCAGGAAAACAACCATCCCTGAAAATCCAGCACGGTACGTCTTGCATGCCATACAATCACTCCATTTTTTCGTTTATAAACATCCGAGTAAAAAATCCACGTAAGAGCAACAGCCTGATACGGATCTGTCACTGGGTTACGGTGCACCCGCAAAGTGAAAGTAACATCCGTCACCGTGACTGGAAAAATGTTTTATTGCTTGTGATTCTTACAGAGTATCGATAACAAAGCAACTTGTTTTGCTGAGTAATTTCACTTTTTAACCCATTTTTAGCGTTTTCCCGCGTATTTTCACAATCCATGCGCACTTCTCAATTTTGTGGATTTACGCATTCTGCGGAAGACCCGTTTTTATCGAACTTGGTGCTAGAACGCAGATTAATCAAGACTGGCACCCTTGATTTCAGGTCTGGCGGGCGGTGGCGGCGAGCCAGGCGCGGGCGAGGCGGGCCTCTTCGTACGTGATCCGGCCCCCGAAGTACTCGACGATCGGGGCGATGGCGGCGGATTCCTGCTTGCGCAGCATCTCGAGAACCGGTTCGAGCTTGGCAAGATCGATCAGCGGGGCGAGAGCGACGGGATGGCCGCTCTCAAGCAACCGCTCGATATGGGTGACGATGGTTCCCGGTTTCAGCTTGCGCTGGGCGGCGACCGCCTCGATCCCCAGCCCCTTCTCGAGCAGTAGGGCCGTCTCCATCACGGTATCGCCGCGAGAGAGAGCGGGCGGCGGTGGCGCGATAAAGAACGTCTCCTCGACCAGCGGCTTGGCCTCGGGATGCTCCTGCCGGAACGCCCGGATGACCTCCAGGAACGCGGACCCGTATTGCGCCTGCTTGTGCGTACCGATGCCGCTGACGCCCAGCAGCTCGCGAGCGTCTGCCGGCATGCGGGCCGACATCTCGCGCAAGGTGCGGTCCGAGAAGACCACGAACGGCGGCACACCCTGCTTTTCGGCGAGCTGCTTGCGCAAGGCGCGGAGGGCCTCGAATAGCGGCACATTGCAAACGATCCCATCGCCACCGGCGGCGGCCGCCTTGCGCGGCGCGGCCTTTTCGACCGGCTTGATGATGCGCACCTTCGCCTTGCCATCCAGCACCGCGCTGGCGCGCGGGGTCACCTGCAGCACGGGATACTTGTCGCCGGATTGCTGGAGCCACCCCTGCGCCAGCAGATTGCTGATCACGGCCTGGAAATGCCGCTTGCTCCTGTCCTTGCCGACCCCGTAGGTCTTGAGCTGGTCGTGGCCGAACTGCCGTATTTTCTCCGTGTCCGCACCGGTGACGATATCGATGATATGGCCAGCCCCGAAACGGTTGCCCGACCGGATCATCGCGGACATCAGCATCTGAGCCTCCACGGTGGCATCGGTTTCCTCGACCTCGCCCGCGCAGACATCGCACATGCCGCAGTTCTCCTGCGGGTACTGCTCGTTGAAATAGGCCAGCAACTGCTTGCGCCGGCAGGCGCGGGCCGAACCGTAACGCACCATGTCGTCCAGACAGCTCTTGGCATGCCGCCGGGCGGTCTCATCCGTGATCTCGTCGAAGAAATGCGTGATCTTTGGAATGTCGCCATAGCCGAAAAGCAGCAGGCAATGCGCCGGATCGCCGTCGCGCCCCGCACGGCCGGTCTCCTGGTAGTAACCCTCGATGTTCTTGGGCAGATCCCCATGAGCCACGTAACGGACGTTCGACTTGTCGATGCCCATGCCGAAGGCGATCGTGGCGACCACGACATCGGTCTCGTCGCGGTTGAAGGCCTCCTGGTTCGCGACGCGCACGCGGTCCTCGAGCCCGGCATGGTACGGGAGGGCCCTGACGCCGTTGGTGTTCAGCATCGCCGCCGTGCTCTCGACGCTCTTGCGGGTCGTGCGGTAGATGATCCCCTGCTCGCCGCGCCGCCCCCGCACGAAACTGAGCAACTGGCGATCGGGATCGGTCTTGGGCAGCACCTGGTAGAACAGGTTGGGACGGTTGAACGAGGCGCGCACGAGGAACGGCTGGCGCAGGCCGAGCTTGGCGATGATATCCTGCTCAACCCGGCGGGTGGCGGTCGCGGTGAAGGCGGCAACCGGTGTATCGGGGAAAAGCCGCACGATCTCGGAAAGCTGTAGGTAATCGGGACGAAAGTCGTGGCCCCATTCCGAGATGCAGTGCGCCTCGTCGATCGCGACAAACGCCAGCGGCACGCTTCGCAACAGCGTGATGAAGGCAGGCATGGCAAAGCGTTCGGGCGAGACATAGAGCAGGTCGACGTCGTGCGCGTTCAGGGCCTGCATCACGGCGTTGCGGTCCGACGCACTTTGCGAGCTGTTCAGGAAAGAGGCCTTGAGGCCGATCGCCCTGGCGGCATCGACCTGGTCCTTCATCAGCGAGATCAGGGGACTGATCACCAGGCAGACGCCGTCCATCAGCAGGGCGGGCAACTGGTAGCAGAGCGATTTGCCGCCGCCGGTCGGCATAACCGCGAAAAGGTCACGACGCGCGATAAGCGCCCGCACGATCTCCTCCTGATGAGGCCGGAAGCAGGAAAAGCCGAACACCGACTTGAGCGTCGGCATCAGGTCAGCGGTCGGGGCGTTGGATTGCTGGATTGTGTTTTGCATGATTTTTCAGTCCAATCGTTATGTCGTTTATAACTTCACTTTTCCTTCACCCACTGGTCAACAGAGATTAGGGCGAACGATTAAGGCAAAAGATAAAGGAAACGGCCATCTTCCCCCTAATCTTTCGCCCTATTCTTTCGCCTTAATCTCTCCCGCATTCGCACAGCGCTCCAAAATAGTTACCACCTCGTTTTCGCCCACCCCAGTGGGCGGCGGGCTTGCCTCTCAAGAATCCAGCAGGGTGCAGAGCTTATTCAATACTTGCTGTACCGTTTCCTGCGGGAGTGAGCAAAGAAAGGACGCCTGGCGCACGCGCCAATCCAGACTCTTGACCTGGTCCGACAGAATCGCCCCTGACTCCTTGAAACCATCTGGGACGATGACCTCGAACGGATAGCCCTTGACCTGGCTCGTCAATGGACAGGCAAGCACAAGACCGACCTTGCGGTTGTAGGACTCCGGCGACACGACCAGGGCAGTCCGATGGACAGGCTGCTCATTCCCAGCCTGCGGGCTGAAGGGAATCCGGATAACATCCCCCCGCTTCGGACAGTAAAGGGCCATCACCACACCTCTCTTCCGGCGGGATTACCACTCTCGACTTCCGTATGGAGATTATGCTTGTTGACGCCGCGCAGCAGATCATCGAGCTGGAATTCCTTGGCTTTTTGCGGCACAATCACGATATTCCCGTTTTCGACGGAAAGATCGACCGTCGTCCCGTAGGCGACCTGAGTCTCCTTGACAAAGGCACTCGGGATGCGGACAGCCATGCTGTTCCCCCACTTCTGTATTTTCGTTTGCATGATCCCCTTTCGTATCTACAATGAAGATACGTCAGCGGGAATCGGATTGCAATACGTTTTTTTCAATAGGGTTACGATCCCACCGGATTGCCCATAACTTCAACTCCGTTTAACCCTACGCTCAATTCAGATTAGGGCGAAAGATGAAGGCAAAAGATAAAGGTTGCTTTTGCTCCACCCTTAATCCTTCGCTCTAATCTTTCCCCTTAATCATCGCATGAACCCTTGTAGCCGGGAAAGCCTTGTAGCCGGGGTCGGTGACCCCGGTGCCCATGAGAATGTCCATGGCGAAGCCTCTCTCCCGTTTGCTGATCCTTGCACGGCCGGGGTCACCGACCCCGGCTACAAGTGTTTACCCAGAAACCTCGAGCATGTACGCCGTCACGTCCGCCGAAGTTCGAAGAACGTAGGAGGAAGCCCGAATGGCGAAGGTGGATCGTTTTCCGGCGCCAAGGTGATCTTTAATGCCAACACGCCCCGTCGCGCCCCGATATCGATCAAATACGTAAGTTGTTCGGAATTTCCGAACAACTGCATCAGACGACAGCTCCTCGCTGGCAAAGATGTTCTTAATGTGCTCGCTGACTGTGGATTTCGACACTTCAAAGAGTTCAGCCAGTTGCAGGTTAGTGAGCCAGGCCGATTCGTCCTCAAGGCGGACATTGACCCTGATGACTTTATCTTCGTTTTCGTAAATAATGACTTGCGGCGGGGGATTGCCGGTTTCGTTTGTCATAATCTTTTCCCTTCCTGTTTGACGGCAGGGTAAATCCTGATCTCGCCCCGGTGCTTTTTAGCCAGCATCATCCGAGCGTTTTCATCTATCAAATACGTAAGAATTTTCGGCGGCAACGTCATTTAGCACTCTCCTGTCGTTGGATCGGCTCCCCGTGTTATTTCGAATACCCCTGGTGTAGCTTTCGTTGGCACGATCCAGTCCTCTTTTGTTGGATAAAGCCGATAAACCCCATCGCTCAAATTGAGAGGCTTGATGCACTGGTCATAAGCCAACTGAATTGACTGCCGTGCATGCACCAACATCCATAGTTTTTTCAGAAGCTCTCGATTGACGTTGTTCATTTCCCACCTTGCTAATTCGATACTACAAGCCCTTCGCAAATCTCGCAATCTCCGAGCAACCCCTCGATCCGTCCATCCTCCTAACCCGCCCTGCTTGCTCGTTCCAATCAAAGCTATTTTCTATTTTCGCGGTTTGCCCCTGACACCCCTGACACCCCTGACTCCCCTTAGGGTGTGCCCCTTACTTCCTCATATTTACAACCGTCCGCACAGGATGCCGAGAATCGGATAGGCGCATCCGGTTTTGGGCACACGGATGTCCTGGTAGCGGGAATTGGTCGAGCGGAAGATCCAGTGGGTGGCATCCTGAGTAAGGTGCTTGACGGCATCCGTGGTGTTCTCGTCGCTGGTGATGCCGAATTCAGCCAGATTGGCGATCACAACCTGATTGTCGCCTCGGGCCGAACGGTGGTACTCGAACACCGCCAAGTCCCCGATCTTGAACTCTGGCTCCATTGAATCGCCTGCAATCTGCACGACAAACCGATTCTTGGCGCAGAGTCGCTTGGGAACCTCAAGCCAGGGGCACTCCGATGCCGCCTCAAGTCCGGTCACATCAAAACCGCTGTAAGGCGCGCCCGCGGCCAATGCGCCAACAACCGGCAGATAGCGGACAAAGGCCTCGGAACGGATAGCTTCGAAATCATGCATGACGGGGCTCGTCGTGCGAATCTCCCCGGCCACCGCCGGTTCTCGCAGGATCATCAGATCGGCCTGGCGGTCTTGACGCTTCAAATAGGACATCGCGGGAGACGCTTGCGGCCGCGCGTGATGCTGGGCGAAGGCGATGCCTTCGGGTTCCCAGCGCGGGACACTGCGCTGCACGGCGGTGATCTCGACCGCTTCGGCAAAACGACTGAACAGCGGTGCCTGCCAATTGCGCCGGTCCAGGACGGCAACCCCGCACAAGGCGGCAGCTTCGCGATCAAAGCGTTCTGTAAAGGCCGCATGCAAGGCTTCCCAATAGCAGA
>CAZSRU010000020.1:5000-45623 GCA_964609395.1 uncultured Victivallales bacterium | reverse complement strand
AGGAGTGCAGGGATGTTCGGGCTGGGATTCTGGAAACAATGGTGGTGGCTGGCGGCGTTTATCGTCTTTGATGTGTGCTTCGTGATCTGGTGGCGGGGACGCGACTGGCACGAGCTGCCGCCGGAGAACGGGCCGGCCACGGAAGCGCGTCAGGACGCCTCCGCCCCTATCGAGGTGCCCGAGCCGGTCATCCCGCCGCTGCAGGTCGGGTTCCCGACCGCGCAGACCAATCTGGTGCGCGTGACCGACGAGAAAGTGTTCATGCCGACGGCATCGGGGCGGATCGAGTCGGCATTCTACGGATCGACCCGCTCTGGCAGTTCCGGCTATGCCTCGTTCCACGAGGCCATCGACATCGCGCCGCTGTCGCGGGATCGCCGCGGGCGGGCCTTGGATCCGGTGCTGGCAATCGCCGACGGGACGGTCGCCTACGCGAGCCGGCATTCGGGGAATTCCAACTACGGGATCTACGTGGTGCTCGAGCACGACGATCCGGTCGGCACGATCTACTCGCTGTACGCCCACTTGAGTTCGGTGGAAAAGCACCTGAACAAGGGCATGCGCGTCACCCGCGGCACCCCGCTCGGCATCCTGGGCAACACCCCGTCCTCGATCGTCCCCGTTGTGCGCTCGCACCTGCATCTGGAAGTCGGCATGATCCGCAACCGGCGTTTCGACGACTGGGCGAAGGCGAAGAAGATCGACAACCGGCACGGCCGCTACAGCGGCTGGAACCTGAGCGGAATCAACCCGCTCGACCTCTACGGCAGTACCGACGCCGTCCGCGAGTTCTCGATGCGCGATTACCTTGACCGCCTGCCCGTGGCCTTCGAGCTGCTGGTCAACGCCACGCGTCCGCTCGACTATTTCGCCCGCTATCCCGTGCTCTGGGACGGGGCGCTGCCCGCTACCGGACCGCTGGTCCTGTCGGTCTCCGAGGGCGGCGTGGTCATGGCCGGCCGACCGGCCACCGGGCCCGAGCGCGAGCGCCTGGCCGCCACCCGAGGTCCGGTCGTGCTGGCGGCCGATGCCGCCGTGCTGGGCCGCAACGGCCTGCGGATCGTCGTCGAGCGCAACGGCCAGTGGGAATTCGGCCGCAGCGGCGCGCAATGGCTCGAGATCCTGATGTACTGAAACTTTTACGCCGTCATATAGATTGTCTCATTCAGTTACTGCACAATAAGCTACTTTCGCGGTTTAACACGGAAGCTCTGACAGACGCGTTCAGGTTGCGGACGAAAGTTCTGCTTTCAATGTCTCTATGGATTGAATGGCATTTTCAAGTTCCGTACGGATTTCGTGTTTCTCGGTGTTGTAGTGGCTGAAGGTGTTCAGTACGAGGCTGCGGTAGGTCTCGATGTTGTCGCGGGTTGATTGTGTGAGGTCACCGTTAAGCACGTTCCAGAAGTCTTCGGTGTTGTAGTCTTTTAGACGGGACCTGTAACGGATGACTTTGTTGCGCTTTTCGCAGGACTTTTGAATCAATTTTTCGAAGGCAGAGCGAGCATAGACAGCGGCGGCTTTGTAATCACAGACTTCGAGATGAGAACGCGCTTTGGCAATCAAATCCTGATCATCGATGATTAGCGGCATTTGCGTGCCGTCGCGGCAGTCCTGGGCATAGAACTCCATCGTTTTCCAGTCAGTCCCGAGAAATCCCTTGGCATATTCGAACCAGGGTTTGTCGTAGGTGGTGATGAAAAGCTGGTAGTCAGGGAACTCGGTTTCGAGGATTGTCAGAAGTGGCAGGCGGTTGGCGATATCAAGGCCGATGAAGACATCGTCCAGAAAGAGGATCTTGCAGGGGATTATTTGCGGATGTCGCTTGATCATCCCGAGGTAGATCGAAATGGCGATGGCAGACAGGCGGGCTTCGTTAAGGAACAGGTGGGGCTTGGTAATCGGTTTACCGGCGTATTTCAGGGCGGCCTGGACTTCGGCGCCATCAATGCCATTATAGTCCGCATTCGGACGCAACTGCGGGAACGTGAGATCAATTTCAATGTTGTGCTTGAATTGATCCAGAATAGGGCGCGCATGTCGCAGGATGTATTCCGGGCTTTCTGGTTTAAACAGCTCTCCGAAGGCCTCGTTAAATGTTTTTATGGCGGCTTTGACCGCTGACTTTTTCTGATTGATCGGGAAGCTTTTGCCGGTAGGCTTAGCGATTTCCTCCTCGACGTCCGTCCATAATTCGCCGAGTTCCTTGCCGCCGGTGAGCGAATATTTGAAGTGCTTGAGGACGCCCTTGACCAACAGATCAAAGAGGTTGATGGTTTCGTCCTTCTTCAGGTGATGGATGGCCAGCAGGTGCTTGTAGGTGAGGAAGCTCTTGAGCTTGTTCCCATCGCGGATACTGGTGTCGCCTGTGCTCCGCGCATCATTTGTGGCGGTGTTGAAGCTGTATATATTCTGCCGACTTTGCCCTTGGCTATTGGGTTTGAAAGCGACCTTAATAGCCGTCTTACCCGCCTTGCCTGCGGGGACGAAGACATTTTCCAGATGGTTGAGGTCAATATCCTCGATGGAGGATTGGAAAAAGTCTTTCAGCGCGTAATAAAGCGAACTTTTGCCGCTGCCGTTCTCACCGTAGATGAACAGGTTCTTGCCGCCGACCTTGATTTTGTGTGTGCCGAGGAAAGCCTTGTAGTTGGTTATTTCTATTTGCTGGATTCGCATTCGATGATCTCCCAATGACCGCCCTTTTTCGGACCGATGCGTTTTAGACGCCCCGTAGCTTTCAACCGAGCGATATGACGCATGATGCTGCTTCGGCCTTTTCGGGTCAACAGAGCCAAATCATCATAGGATATGCTTGGATTTGAACCTAGAATGCCGAGAATCTTATGCTCAATATCGTTTTTAGGTTCATTTTTAGGTTCATTTTTAGGTTCATTTCCTTTTTCAGGTGCAACCTCATCAACCAAATCCAACTCTTTGACCGGCTTTCGGGCCACTGTAACGGTGAACAGGCAACCGTCGTGGTCGTCGACAAAATCGATCTGCGGCCACTGCTCCAGGGCCCGTTTAATACCTGATCCAAGACCGTGGTAGGGTAACAGTCCTTTGGCCACGTAGGAGACCAGGATTGGGTTGCGTATATTGGAATTTCCCGTTCGGATCTTCTCCACCGTCAGGTTGTTCGGCAGATGGCCGGGACTGATGATCTCGATACGGTTATCGAAGATAAACACCCGCACCGGCGCGCTTACCAGATAATCCCGGTGCACCAATGCATTGACAAGCAATTCTTCGAATACGCTCTGCGGTATTTCCGGTGTCCCCGGGGCATTCACCCCGCGTCCCGCCTGAACCTTGTGAAGATTACGCATCACAAAGGCAAGAGCCCCATCGAAAAGCTTAGGTAATGGCCCCTCGAAATCCTCAGTGTCCAAATAATCCGTCGCATGAATTTCATTGCCGGGAAAGCGGATCGCCTTCAACACAAACTGCGGCTTGATGCGTTGCGGACGTTCCGCAAACATCAGCACGCCAGCCAGATTCAACATCCCTTCATCCGTGGCCAGATTCATATTCTGGAGAAGCCGAGTCAACGTGGTCTGATCTTCCGGGTACTCCTGCTGATAGACATCGCGTAGGAAATCACGAAACCGCAACTTATCCAACTTATCAATACCCGCTTTTGTCGGAAGCTCATCGGCATGAAATTGATCGGTCATCTGAAACAGACGACGCAATTCCTCCTTCGAGTTCACTCGCCGCTTGTCCGCACCCGTTTTCAGCCAGATCACGCCATTCTTGTCAAAGTAGGGTTTGTCGAGCCCCTTGGGAACCGACAACACAATCACCACGCGGCCATTTCTCAGTGCTACATTCTCGGTATGTACGGCAAGCGGACTCTTCACCAAGTGACTCGCGGCATTACTGATAAGCTGATTAATCCGGGAAACATCAGGCTTTCCCAGTCCCGGCATGCTGCCATCATCCGACACGCCCAAATAAATCGTCCCACCCTCCGAATTTGCAAAAGCCGCCATCTCCGAGGCCAGCGACTCTGCATTGCGCACATCCACCTTGAACTGGCGGGTGCTATCCTCGCCAAGGGAAATCTGGGCTTGTAATTCTTTGGATTTCATGGGGATTCCTTTCTTTCTTTGCCGCCATCAAGCTTCCCTTCACTGCATTCGGACCAGCAAGCACATGGGAAACTGGACAATCAGCATTCATTCAATCCCTGCTCAAACGCTTTTATTCTTCGCTGTCCACCCCTACCGGCATCGCGCTATTTATCGATTATCGAGAGGATCCCCACTACTTGATAAGGGCGCTATTGCCTTGATTGGTGACTTCAGAAAGACCGCATCTTAAAGAGCCGCCCCTGATCGCCGCCATCGTGCAATTTAAGTACAATTTCCTCCTCGATCGGGCACAGCCTGTCAACGTCTTGAGCGCTTGGAATATCTTCGCTAAGGCAACTGAAAACATACTGAATCCCGTGTTCATTGCAGGTCTCCCGGATAACCTTAAGTAGCGCAATCTTCAGCTTTTCCTGGAGGTTTTCGAGGGCACCATCATGATAGACAAAATGGAAAAACCGTTCATTGGCGTAACTAATCAGCACCGCCAGGTCGAAAGCGATGCAAAGTAATTTACGAAAACTCGTTCCACGATCTTCATCGGTTTGCAGATCGTTGTTGTCATTGAATTCTGCGCGGAATTCCATATTTCCACTCTCGTTGGGAGCCACATAAATCATTGCCGTCCGGTGGAGGATTGTACTAATGATCCGGGTAAATGTTTGTTGAATGGTCTTGTAGCGCTGGTTGCTGCTCTGAATGGATGCTTCGATTGATGCAGTCAGGGTTTGTACACAATCTTTCGTTTCGCGCAGTTTCCGTTGGATCGCGATCAGCTCTTCTAGCCGTTGACTTTTCTCGCGAAGCAGTTCCAGCCCCGCCCTGTCTTCATCCAATTCTTTTTGAAGGTCTTTGAATTTACGAAGACTGTCCGTGCCTCCGATGACCTTCAGAATGTCTTGGCGGCGTTTCGACAATGTTTCGTTTGCTTTTTCAAGGTTGCCTATCTCTTGCCGGAGGACTTCTGCTCTTTCGCGTAGCATGGATTGGCGCTCGCTAAGGATCTTTTGGTTGAAGGTTACCAACTCATCATATTCGCGCGCGAGTTGCTCAGGAAATGTAATCAGAGATTCCTCAAAGACACGTTTTACGTCATCCAGGTCAAAATCCACTGTTGTGCCAAGGCTTTTCTCGATCTGCTGCAAGTCGTGGCAGGCATTGTAGAGAAAGCTGTTGTTGGCTGCAATATCCGCTTCAACCGAATCCGCCAAGCTGCGGGTCAATTCAATTTCCTGCCCATGAAAGTCAAATGCATCAAGGGCATCCACCTTCAGATCCACCTCTGCTTGTTTCGCGTCCAAACTCGCGCGGAGTTTGTCAAAATCCTTCGGTTTGAGCTTGGTTTCAGACTCAATCTGTGATTGTTTCGACTTCCATGCCGATAATTCAGCGTCGGCTTCGTATTTGTCAGTCAGCAATTGGTCATTAAAGCCCAATATTTTTGCAAGGTAGGGCTTCCATTCGATGTCCTTTCCCTTCCCAAACTTTGCCAACTGGAAAACATCCTGATAATCTGCCTGTGCACGCAGAAAATACCCAATCCCTTTGCGGTAGGCCCACGGCTTAATCGTATCGAATGCCAGAATGCTATCGAGTAGGTTAACCGCGTTCTTGAAGGACTCCCGCCAGTGATCCCAAGCAGACTCTTCCAGATCGACGTAATTGGCGTATTGCTCGTTGTGCCGCTTGAATGCTATTTTCGTCGGTTCCTCGACCGAACGCCGGACGGTCAAATAGCCTCCGGACTGAAGCTCCAGTTCGAGAAAGAAAACAAAGGGATTAAAGATAGAGGAGTGTCGTTTAAAGGTGTGATGCTTGTCGATCCCTTTGAGTAAAGCAAAATCGACGACCTGAATCAGAAGGGTTTTGCCAAGGTTATGGCCCAGTTTGTTGGCATCTTTCGGGTGATCAATACGGGCCACCACCGCATTGAAGCCGTGCCGAAAGCGGATAGGCGCAAATATTTCCGGTTGGTTGCTGTAGAGATGGCTGAGTTTCAACGGTTGCCCTCTTTTGCCTGGGATTCCAGATATTCAAACGAGTCGGTTTGCGGATGATAGTCGATACGGCCTAGGAGAAAAAGGAAATGGAGCGTCGGCATAAAAATGGGATCGGCATCTCCTCCGAATGCTTCCAAAGCATTTCGGAGGTCAAGAAAGCGACAAATGCGATCCTCGCGCAACCGCACGAGGAGAGTTGCCGCCGCGCGAAGTACACAGGTATCAAGGTTTAAATGTTTCGCAGGTCGAATCATGACTTTTTACCAATTTCGCAGTCCACATACATGTAGTGCACCATGATCTTGAGCAAACGCCTTTTTTCAAATGTTTGAAGCTCTGGAGCCCGTTCCTGAATCAGTTGGGGAATGGTCTCAAGTGCGTGTTCAAAGGATTCAAATTGATCTTCGTGTATGATTAATTGCCCTTTAAGCTCGTTCGCAACGACATGGTATTGCCTCTTCAGCGATTCGTTGCGCGGGTTCTTGAGGAAGCGTTCGATGCCATCGAAGTGCGGCATGGAGTCGTCTCGGATATGGGCACTGTAATCCGCGCCAATGCCATTGACTGCATTCTTGCCCTCGATTCCCGGATAATCCTTGAAGTCGTGCTCACTGTCGAAACCGGATTCGATCGCATCACGATTCTTGTACAGTCCGTCGATAATATCGCGATAGTCGTCCGGTGAAAAATCTAACGGTATGCGCATCCGGTCAAGCCCAGCATTCCGAACGATCTGGGGATGAGCGCGGAGTTCTTGCTCGATATCTTCCAATCCACGCAGCCATGCATGGGCGACACCGGTTTCTGTGCTGACTCGATTCGTGAAGTGCTCGTCGGCTCCAGAGGGTTTTTTCCGGTTTGTGAAAAGGATATAATGGGTCAATTTACCTTCCTCGCGCAATCGCTTCACTTTAGGCAGTTCCTTGTCGAGAAGGGTTTTCTTGAAGCTAGAATTCGAACACGAAGCCACAGGGGATTGCGCATGCTTAGCCTGAATGACAATCTTCCCTGAAGCGGGCTTCTCGGAAGGGAAGCAATTGGCGGTTCCTTCAAAATAGGCGTCTTTCCCGCCGTCAGGACCGGAAGCGAATGAAGTCACGCCAACACCGAGGATTTCGCGGCAGATAGCGACAACGAGCTTCTCAAACTGGGCTTCGCTTAGGTCATGGAGGGGGAAACGTCTCATATGGGCATCAGAGTAGTGAATGTTTGTGTATTTTCAAGCTTTAACGTCACCGTTTCAGGGCTTCGCGGATGGTGCGGACGACGGGGACGCTGTCGAGGGTTTCGAGATTGTTGCGGACGGGGTGGCGGGGATCGTAGAGGCGGTCGAATTCGCGCTGGATGGTGGCAAGCTTTTCCTCGTCACTCATGGTGTCGTCAATCGGCGTCAGCTCGCCGAGATGCGGCAGGATTTCCTTACCCGAAGCCTTGATCTCATCCGGGAAGTAGAGTTCGTAAACGAGGCCGTCGATGAGTTGATTGAAGAACGCTCCTTGCAGCTTTTTGTCATGAGCTTCGGTGACGTGTGCGTAAATGATTACATCATGGAAACAATCTTCGCCGGTATTGATTATCGGCAAATTCTCTAAATATGCTTTCTTGTACCGAAAGCCTTTGTTGTCGAATATTGGACCGGAGTAAAAGGTGATGAATGCATAGATGCCAAGCTCGGATGACAAGACCCCCAGAATTGTCCGTATATTATTTCCCGTTAAAATGAAGTTTGTTGCCTCAGGATAATAGCCTTTTGTATCTAGGCACATGTAAGGGAAGGTAGCGAAATTGCCATTGCCACGGGGCAATCGCATAATGTCTGGGTATATGATTTTATCTGTCCCGAATTCATTCAGATAAGCGCAATTCCTCAAGTTATAAGGCGTTTTGCCCTTGTCCAAGCGCTTCTCAAGTTGGGGTAGGTATTGATCTAGATGGCTTTTGATGGCAGGGTAATCATTCACGTCGATAGCTGGTACTTTGCCATAGCCGTTATGGGTGTTGATCAGCCATAAGTCCGCATAATCGATCCGGTAGCGCTTGATGTCGCGACCGCGGAGAACGGGCTTGATGATTTCGACACTCTTGGGATCGGCAGCGATAAGTTCGTCTCTCTTTTTACCATCGATGATGAAAGCTTGGTTATAACCGGTCAGAATACCACGGTAGATTGAGATATCCCAATCCTTGAGCGGGGTGCCGACTTTCTCGATCTGCCTTTTAATGGCATATTGAGCCTCGTTGCTTATGCCCCAGCTTTCTCCAGAAAGGCCATCCAGTGAAATTCCTTTTTTCGCAACAAACGCGGCCAGCGGTGTGCTGCGTTGGAAACTGGCATCAATGAGGCAAGCGTGAACAGGCTTGCCTCCGGGACGCTTGCGGAAAAGCAGCACGTTGGTGTCAACGGTGGCAGTGGCGAAAACCTGAAAGCTGGAGAAGTCGATCAATATAAGCGGCTGGGTTTTCTCCGCGAAAAATCCCCGGAGCTTTTCGCCGTAGGCCGCACGCATCCATTTGTTGGACGATATCAAGCATAATGTCCCGTCATTGTGAAGGATACGATAGCCGCGCTCGTAAAAGAGGCAATAGAGGTCGCCGGTTTTAGTGAAGGTTTCGTAGCGCTGGGCTTCCAGATCCTTTTGGATCGACTGCCCGCTCAAGGATTGTATCTGCACAAACGGCGGATTACCAATCACCACATCGAAGCCCCCTTTTTGGCGGAAGACTTCGGAGAAGTTGAGTTTCCAGAGGAAGTAGGGTTTTTCGCCGCTGGTCTTGAATATGGCGAGTCTGGCTAAGGCATCGGTTTTGCCCTGTTCCTGGAGGGTAGCCTCGATGAGTTCCCATTCGAGGCGGGTGATTTCGTCGCGTAAGGCGCGTTTCTTATCCGCCGATGAAACCTCGAAGAATTCGTTCTGGCGACTTTCCAGCAGTTTGGCTTTCTTGCGGGCTTCACTGACGAGATCGAAGAGTCCCTTGGATTGGGCATTCTTTTGCGTGCGTGCTTTTATTCCGGCAAGCTCGATTTTCTTAAGCTCGGCATTGGTCGCGGCGATTTCGTTGTCGAGTTCCGCCTTTCGCGCAGCGCTCAGTGATTCCGTTTTCAACCCCTGCACGTATTCGCGCTGGATGGTTGTCAGGCGCTCTCTGAGTTTTTTCTTTTCGTCGGCAAGTGAGGTATCCTCGTCTTCGCCAATGAAGGCTTCGTCGAAGAGTTTTACGCCTTCGTATTCCTCGACAAGGGAGTTGCCTTGCATGATCTTGTAATCGAGGTTTGGCAAGGTGTCGATGCTGGCGTAGTCGTCCTCGTCAACGATCAGGGAGAGCCAGAGCCGGAGGCGGGCGATGTCGATGGCGGAGGGATCGATATCGACGCCGTAGATACTGTTGGCGATGGCGTGCTTCTTGAGGTCGTAGGGGCGGGAGGGCTGCTGTTGCAGCACGGCAACAACCTCGCGGGCATGCACGATTTCCTGCAGGATACCGACGGGAAAGGCACCGGAACCGATGGCCGGGTCGCAAACTCTTATGTCGGCGAGCTTGGCGTCGATGGTTGAAGCATGACGCCGGATCGGTTCTGGGGATTCAAAGGTGTAGGTATCCGTTTCGCGGCCGGCATCGAGGACGCGCTGGTCGTTTTCCAACGCAAGGTGCCCTTTGCGGATGAGCCATTCGAGATCGGCTTTGGGGATGGCGGTTTCGGTTTCCGGGCCGACTTCTTTTTCGAGATAGTGGATGAGGCTTTCCTGGCACATGTAATGGACGATTTCGCGCGGGGTGTAGAAGGCCCCCTTGCTCTTGCGTTCGGTCACTTCGAGCATGTTCTCGAAGACTTTACCGAGCATCTCGGGATCGACGGCTACCTCCTTGTCGAGAGGTTCGTCTTCCTTGATGGTGAAGTTATAGCGGTCGAACACATCGAGAATGCCGGTGCCCGGATCCCCCGCCTTGGTCTTTTCGGTGTTATGGAAGAGGCTGTCGGGGATGGTGATGGTTTCGTTGCGCCAATCGTAGTCGGCTTCGAAAAGACCGCCGTTGAGGAAAGGCAGCCGGCAATCGAATCGTTTGTAATAACCGCTATCCTTCTGTCCTTTACGCTCATCGGCGAGGGCCTCGTAGAAGAGGTATTGCAGGCAGTTGGTGTAGTAATTGCCGCCTTTGGCCGCAGTGGCGGTGAAACGCTGGCGCATGAAGTTCCTGGGGCCGGTCCCCCAGGCCGCGTCCTTTTCGGCACCAAGCCACCCTTTTTTCTGGAGAAAGTAGAGGAATACGATCTGGCCAAGCAGCTTTTTGGCAAAGCGGCTGACGAGGTGATCGGGATCGTCGGTTCCCTTGCGCTGGAACCACGGCTGCTGCTTGAGGTGCTCGGCGAGCTTCTGGAAAAGTGCCTTGTATTGCTCGAAAAACTCGTCGGTGACCTTCTCGATGCTGAAGGCCGCCTCGATTTCACTGATGCGCGGATCGGCGTAGTCCATTTCGAGGATGGGCAGGAGCTGGTTGCAGGCGGTGTGGCTGTTCTCGTGCGCGCCGACAAGGTAGGAATAGCGTTTGGCCGGGGTAAGCTCCTGCTTGAGCTTGACCTTGCCCTTGTCGTCTTTAAAGGCCTCATGCTCGATCTTGACAAAGGAGAAGCGCCAGTCGGCCCCGCCGTCGTCCTTGGCGTAGAAGGCGATGAGTGACGATTCCTTCCCAAATTTTTTGAGACGGTTGATTGCGAAATTCCGCAGGGCAGAGCGGGCGCGTTCGAGCTTGGTGAGGGTTTTGACCTCGACCACGAGTAGATCGATTTCTTCGCCGTCCGGATCGGTGTATTTGCCGATGCGCCAATATTGGTTGATGTGGTCGCGGTAGGCTTCGGGCACGAGGTTGCCGGTATAATGGCCATCACGCGGCTCGATCTTGTTGAGCAGGTTGCGCAAAAAAGCAATATAGCGTTCGCGATCGAAGGCGTTGGAGAAAATGTCCTGGATCATTTCGCGGGCTTGTTTCTTATCCATGTTTCACCTTATCGAATGCGGGTGCAAGTTGGTAGCCGGATAGAATGATCTCACGTCGGTGGCCAGCCTGTCGAGTCTGTTGGCCATCTGCCGGATCGACCATGCGGATATGTTGCCGGAGGATGCCAAGCATCTCCAGCGGGTTGAGTGTCTTCTCGAAGGCTTTCTTGATCGTCTGCGCGGTTTTCTTGGCCACGAGTCCCTGTCCCATCATACGCCGAACGCTGTCCAGGAACTCCTCGTCATCATCGGTAAACTTCTGGCAATTGCGGAAGGCTTTGTCCTTGAGACGTTTTTCAACATAACTGAGATTGGATTGGCCGCCTCCCGCGCCCGCGGAATCCTCGTCCTGGATGGTGTCGTGGGCAAAGCGCTGCTTATTGGTTTCCAGCCAGTGGTAATAGGCAGCGGGGACGGGCTGGCGAGGCGTGTCAGGACTGCATTCCAGCAGCTTGACGGCGTCGAAGAACGTGATCTCGGAGCTCTCGCCTGACTGATTGCAGTAGAATTTCTTGAGCAGGCCGACACGAAAGAAGCTGACGAGCTGGTCGGCGGCGAGGGCGTCCACCTGGCGTCCGGAGCGGGCTTTCCTGGGGAGTTTCTTTATTTTCTCGAAAAACTGCGGGTTCTCGTCGCGCAAGGTCCGCATGATTTCCAGGTATTTCAGTTCCGAGTCCCCTTCGTCCTCTTCGCCGGTGTAGGTCTGCTTGCGGCAGAGGGTGTCGAACAGTTCCCGGCTACCAAACTCTTCCCCGTCGGTAAGGTAGCGGGCATCCTCGCCGAGGATGTCGTGAAAGAGTTGGATCTTGTTGGTGATATTCGCCTCCAAGCCAAGATGGGAATCGGCCTGGGTCGTGGGGAAGAAGTTGTAGATAAAGATGTCGGGATGTTCGGTGCCAAGGCGATTCACGCGGCCAGCGCGTTGTAACAAGCGGGTCGGGTTCCACGGCAGGTCGTAATTGATGAGCACGTTGCCTCGATGGAGGTTGATTCCCTCGGAAAGGATGTCGGTGGTGATAAGAATGCGCAGGCGCTCGTCATGCTCCTTGTGGTTGGGATCGAATGCGGCCTGGATCTTATCGCGAGCCAGCGCGGGATTGTGAGTCACAGGCGGCGTTCCGCTCAAGCCTCCCACGCTACTGAAAAACAGGACACGCCCCGGATATTGACGGTTGATGCGATCAAAGAGGTATTCCCCCGTTTCCTTGGATTCCGTAAAAACGATTAGCCGGCGGTCATTGAGAGCAGGGTCATCTTGCAGCGCAGTCGCGAACGCTTCAAGCTTGGGGTCTTCGTCAACGGTCTGCCACAGCGTCTCGATGGCTTGCAGGAGCTGCAAGTCGTATTTGAGGTCATCGATAAAGTCGCTCCGGAAATCCTTCGCCGGGTATTTCTGTGCTTTGTCTTCTTCGACAAAGCGTTCAAGGATATCCAGGTCATCGTTGGCGAGAAGATCGTAAACATCGATATCCTTGCTGATATAGACAGTGCCGGTCGCAAACATGGCAATGAAATTTTCATAGGACTCAATGAAACGGCGAACGCTCCGCCGGAAGGCATGGAAGCTGCTCTCCAGCCGCTTGATCAAGATCCCCTTCATGAACCCACCAACGTTACGCTGCTGCTGCCGCTCGAACTCGGTGAGCTGCAGGCTGCCGGTGTAATACAGCAGTGGAATGTATCGCGCATAACGGAATTCCTGAAGCTGGCTGATGGTCTGGTTGAAAACAGACTCCAATTCGCCTTCAAAAGTATAGACGATGCGTCGAGGGTCCTGAACCTCCGGGAAAAAGAGGTTCTGGTTTTCCGTGTCTTTCTTGAAGTAGGTCAAAACATCGGACCGGGTGCGACGAACCATGACATGCTTGAGAATGCGCTCGCGAATCTCGTTGGCGACTTCCTTGATGACTTGCTTGTAAGCAGGGTCGCTACGCTCAAGCCCCCGGAAGCGGGATCGCAATCCGGCGAAAAAACGATCCAGATTGGGGATTCCGGGGATGGTGGAGCTTTTCGGACGCTGAAAGAGTTTCAATTGTGCAAAAATATCATCGATGCCATTATTGAGCGGCGTTGCCGTGACTAGGATGACTTTCTTGCCCCGGCAGATATCGAGCAAATCGGCATAGGCATGGGTGTTTTCGTTGCGGAAACGGTGAGCTTCATCGACCACGACATAGTCAAAGCGGTCAAGCCCGAAGCGGATGATCTTGTCCAGCTTGCCGAGAGACTCCACGCGTGCCGGAACACGAAAGTCATGCAAACTATCTTCCCAGTACCCCTTCAAAACGGGTGGGCAGATCACGAGAATGCGGCCCTTCAGTTGTTGCAACAATTGCGCGGTGATGAAGGTTTTTCCAAGGCCCACAACATCGGCAAGGAATACACCGTTATGTTCATTGAGCTTCTTGATCGCCTGCTGTACGGCTTGCTTCTGGTATTCGAGGTCCATGAAACCATCGGGAAGGAAAATATCGATCGTCTCCTGTAGGTTGATATCCTCCTGCAGGTATTCGTAGATGAGCTTCAGATAAAGTTCATAAGGGGTTATGGAGTCATTGAGCCAAGTCTTCTTTTGCACGGCATCGACAAAGTCAGCCGAGACATCAACCGATTGACTCCAAAGCTCCTCGAACTGGGAAAGTGCAAACTCAACGTCACGCCGCTGGCGCAGTTCGACGTTGAATTCCCGATTCCCAACCAAGCCGGAATGGGAAAAGTTACTGGAGCCGGTTATCACGAATCCGTAGTCTCGATCCGTGGGCTCAAAACGACCGATATAGACCTTGGCGTGAATGTTTCGCGAGGGGAATGCACGGATTTCTAGCTTTTTCCCGTTGCCGCCTTGGGCTTTGTCGGCCTCGGGGCCAGGACAATCCTTCAGGACAAACTCGATGAACTTCTTAAGCCCCAATTCCAATTTTTCATCAGATTCCGCGGACTCATCGATTTCCTTGACCATCGAGTCCTGGAACAGTGACTTGGCACTTCGATGGGACTCGAAATCAAAGACGGACTGGTCGCGGTATGTCTCCACAATGCGACAGGCGGTTTGATCAATACCCAGCCCGATAAGGATGCGGGTTTTGCCGACGGGCTCGATGCTGTCATACAGCTGGTAAAAGCCGCTTGACCTGAAGTAACCGACCAGTACATCAAACAGGCGAGTATCGACAAGCGTGGCCTTGAAACGATCAAGCAGCGTGTGGCTCTTGTCGTTCGTAAAAAACGTCATGTCTGAATCTTGTCGGCTCATGCTTTTTGGGATGGTGGATTTTGTGGGCACAGGTGGCAAGGCTAGTGATTAATTTACAACTCTATCTATTCTGTATACCGCAATATGATAAGATCGGCAAATGAAAACAAATGGCTATTGTTGTAATGATCCTGAGCGAGATTGTGGAAGCTGGTGATGTCGCGCAGATTCTGGCAGGGAACCAAGGGCAGGTTTATTCCCGCGCGTTTCAACAAACTGTTTTCGCTGGTTATCGGCTTGGCTTTGGCGTAACATGCGACTTTTGTGAATCAGGAACCGCAGGGGGTTTTTCAACGATGCAATGGATACTGAAAACGATTCTTGGCACCAAGAATCAGCGCGATATCAAGAAGCTCAAGCCGCTGGTCGACCGGATCAACGCGCTGGAGCTCGAATACCAGGCACTGGCCGAGGACGACCTCAAGGCCAAGACGGCGCAGTTCAAGGCGCGCGTCAAGGCGGGCGAGACGCTCGACGACATCCTGTGCGAGGCCTTCGCCACGGTCAAGAACGCCTGCCGCCGGCTGGTCGGCACCACTGTCAACGTCTGCGGGCATGACCTGGCTTGGGACATGGTCCCGTTCGATGTGCAGCTTATCGGCGGCATTGTGCTGCACCAGGGAAAAATCGCCGAGATGCAGACCGGCGAGGGCAAGACCCTCGTGGCCACCATGCCGCTCTACCTCAATGCCCTCGGCGGCCACAGCGTGCACCTGGTGACGACCAACGACTACCTGGCCCGGCGCGATGCCGCCTGGATGGGGCATGTCTACACGTACCTGGGAGTGACCGTCGGCTGCATCCAGAACCAGATGCCGCCGTCCAGGCGGCGCGAGGAATACGCCAAGGATATCGTCTACGGCATGAACAGCGAATTCGGGTTCGACTACCTGCGCGACAACGGCATGGCCTTCCGTCCCGAGGAACGCGTGCAGAACGGCTACCATTTCGCCATCATCGACGAGGTCGACAACATCCTGATCGACGAGGCCCGCACCCCGCTGATCATCTCCGGCCCCGCTCCCACCTCCTCGCACCAGTATTTCGAGCTCAAGCCGAAGGTCGAGCGGCTGGTCCGCCTGCAGCAGGAGCTTTGCAACCGCTACACCTCCGATGCCCGCAAGGCGCTGGACGACGGCGACACCGAGACGGCCCAGCTCCTGATGTACAAGATCGGCCAGGGCATTCCCAAGCACAAGCAGTTCATGCACCTGATGGAGGAGCCGGCGATCCGCAAGCTGCGCGAGCAGATCGAGAACGCCATGCTGACCGACATGCGCAAGGAAGAGGCGCGGGCGCTGCGCGAGGAGCTTTACTTCACCATCGACGAGCGCGGCCATGACGCCAGCCTGACGGAAAAGGGCTGCGCCGCCCTCAATCCGGAGGATCCGGACATGTACATGCTCCCCGACATGGTTTCCGCCATGGCCGAGTTGGACGGCCACGCCGAGCTGAGCGACGAGGACAAAGCCCGCCGGCGCCAGGAACTGCAGGCCGTCTTCGGCGACCGCAGCGAGCGCATCCACAACGTCGACCAGCTCCTGCGGGCCTACTGCAGCTACGAGAAGGACACCGCCTACGTCGTGCAGGACAACCAGGTGATGATCGTTGACGAGTACACCGGGCGCCTGATGCCGGGACGCCGCTGGAGCGACGGCCTGCACCAGGCGATCGAGGCCAAGGAGGGTGTCAAGATCGAGCGCGAGACGCAGACGCTGGCCACCATCACGATCCAGAACTATTTCCGCATGTACACCAAGCTGGCCGGCATGACCGGCACCGCGGAAACCGAGGCCGACGAGTTCCACGAGATCTACAAGCTCGACGTGGTCGTCATCCCGACCAACCGGCCCATCCGCCGGATGGACGGCAACGATGTGATCTACAAGACGCAGCGCGAGAAGTACAAGGCGATGATCGACGACATCCGCCAGCGCCACGAGAAGGGGCAGCCGATCCTGGTCGGCACCGTCTCGGTGGACACCTCGGAGTTGATCAGCCGGATGCTGCGCCGTGAGAACATCCCGCACAGCGTGCTCAACGCCAAGAACCATGAACGCGAGGCCGAGATCGTCATGCGCGCCGGCCAGGCCGGTGCGGTCATGATCGCCACCAACATGGCCGGACGAGGCACCGACATCAAGCTCGGGGCCGGCGTCGTCGGCGTGCCCCGCGAGGTCATCCTGTCGAAGCTCGGGCCGGACGACCCCTACGAGGGCACGACCCTGCGGAAACACCTGCAGGAACGCCCCTGCGGGCTGCATGTGATCGGCTCCGAGCGGCACGAAGCCCGCCGTATCGACCGCCAGTTGCGCGGCCGCTGCGCCCGCCAGGGCGACCCTGGCTCGTCGCGCTTCTACATCTCGCTGGAGGACGACCTGATGCGCCTCTTCGGTTCCGAGCGCATCGCCGGAATCATGAGCCGCCTCGGGCTCGAGGAAGGCCAGGAGCTTGAGCACAGCTGGCTGAACCGTTCGATCGAGACCGCCCAGCGCCGCGTGGAGCAGCAGAACTTCTCGATCCGCAAGCGTACGCTCGAATACGACGACGTGATGAACAAGCAGCGCGAGATCGTGTACGGTTTCCGCGGCGAAGCCGTGTGCGCGGATAACGTGCGCGAGATCATCTACGACGTGATCGGCGATGTGATCAGCACCACGACCGAGGTCATGCTGGGTGACACGGGCGAGGCTGCTATCCAGGCTTATGTGGAATGGGTGCAGACCACGTTCCCGATCCCGCTGCGCCTTGATGCGGTGAAGAAGCACGGCAATGACCGCGAGGCGATCGCCGCCGAGGTCTACCGGCTCGTCGAGAGTGCCTATCAACTGAAGCTATCGATGGAGAACCCGCAGACCGTCGCGATGATGGAACGCTACATCGTGCTGCAGGCGATCGACTCGCACTGGCAGGAATACCTGCGGGCGATGGATGGCCTGCGCCAGGGCGTCGGCCTGCGGGCCTACGGCCAGCGCGATCCGCTGGTGGAATACAAGCGCGAGGCCTACACGATGTTCGAGCACCTGATGTCGGACATCAAGACCGAGATCGTCAATTCCGTATTCCGCACATCCACATCCGCCCAGAACTACGGCGACTTCCTGCATGCCCTGCCCATGCGTGCCATCCACGAGGAGGCGCCGTCCGCCATCGGCGACGGGGTCGGCAACGTGGAGCCCGTGGACAGCGGTCCGCCGCCTGCAAGGCGCGGCGGGATGGCCGATCGTGTGTTCGACCAGGCCCTGCGAAACAGCCCCATGGCACCGTCGAAGCCAGCTGGCAATTCCGGGCGTAACGATCCTTGCCCATGCGGCAGCGGGAAAAAGTACAAGAAATGCTGCGGAAGCTGATCAACCCGATCATACTGGTAAAGGCGGGCGCGGCGGCCTTCAGCGGCTGGGTCCTGTCCTGCGCCTTCCCGCTTCCCCCGGCCTTCGAGGGGCTGGAGGGTGCCGGTGCGGCCTGGATGGCGCTGATCCCGTTGCTGCTGGTCATCCGCGCCTCGCGCCCGAAGGCGGCTTTCGCCTGGGGCTGGGCAAGCGGATTCCTGTTCTGGCTGTTGACGCTCTCCTGGCTGCTGGCCCTGCGGCACACCTGGGGCGGCATCGCGATGCCCGCGCTGGGCTGGGTCGCCTTGTCGGCCTACTGCGCGCTCTACACCGGGCTCTTCGCCTTTGTGTTCGCCGCCGTGCCAGACAGATGGCGGCTGCTGCCGGTGCTGGCTGCACCGGTCCTGTGGGCGGGCACGGAATGGCTGCGGGCAACGCTGTTCAGCGGTTTCCCGTGGAATCCGCTGGGCGTCAGCCAGTACCGCAACATCGCCGCCATTCAGGTGGCGGGACTGGGCGGTGTATACGCGGTTTCCGCCTTGATCATGATGCTCAACGCCGCGCTGGCCATGACGATCCTGCGGATCTATAGCGAGATCCGCAACCGCGGCGCGCGGCGGCGGCGCGTGCACGCCGAGCTGATGGTAGGCTTGGCTGCGGTCGCCATCTGCTGGTCGTGGGGCGTGCGTACCGTGCGACAGACACCGCCTTACGCCGGGGCATCACTACGGGTCGCGGCTATCCAGCCCGCCATCCCGCAACTGCAGAAGTGGAGCGCCTCTTTCGAGACCGATATCGCCAAGGCCCTCGGCGAGCAGACCGAACTGGCCCTGATGACCCGCCCGGACCTGGTTGTCTGGCCCGAGACCGCGACCCCCGGCATGCTGCGGATCGACCCGCTATCGCAGCGACTGGTGGAGTCGGTTTCCACCCAGGGGAACGCCTACCTGCTGGCCGGATCCATGGACTACCGCCAATTGCCGGGCGAGGATCCGGAATACCTGAATGCCTCGTTCCTGGTATCCACCAATGGCCAGATCGAGGCGGTTTACAACAAGCGTCACCTGGTGCTGTTCGGGGAATATCTCCCGTTCGAGAACCAGTTACCCTTCATGAAACGCTGGTCCCCGCTCGGCTTCAGTTGCATCGGCGGCGAGCCGACCCAGCCGCTGATGGAGCTGGCAACGCCCGGAACGGAAGGCCGCGAGCCGGTCCGGTTGTCGGTCCTGATCTGCTTCGAGGACGTCTTTCCTTATCTGGCCAGACGCGATGTACGGCGTGGTGCGCGCCTGCTGATCAACCAGACCAACGACGCCTGGTTCGACGGCTCGGCCGCTTCCCGCCAGCACATGGCCAATGCCGTGCTGCGGGCCGTGGAGAACCGGGTGCCGATGGTGCGGGCCGCCAATACGGGTATCACTTGCTTCATCGACCGCTTCGGGCGGATCACCGAGCGCGCGCCAGGCAATTCAGACGAGGCCCGTGCACGCGGCTTCTCGAATGCCGCCGTCACGGCATCTGCCGCCGACATGCCGTTGACACGCTACACGCGCACGGGAGACTGGCTTTTCGGGCTTCCCTGTGCATTGGCAACCTTGCTGGCCGCCCTGTTCATGCTGCTGCGCGGCCGGTTCGCCGGTTTCCTCAGAACCGGACGCCGAAGCGCGCCAGAAGCTGGTTCACGCCCCAGTTGAACTCGTCCGTGCCGGCGTTGGAGAGGTGGCGCAGGCGCAGGCCCAGTTCGAAACGCTCGTCACGCGGGAACAGGAGCCCGATGCCGATGTTCGATCCCGCCTGCCAGTGGCGGCCCAGTTCCTTGCCCTCGATCCGATCCTCGGTCAGGTAGTGCAACCCGAAGCCGGCATCGATATACGGGTAACAGGTCGAGAGCGGCTGGCGCAGGTAGCGGTAGCGCAGCAGAAGCGACAGCCCGGCCTCGTGCAGGCTGGTGACGCCGGTATGCCCTTCCTCGCCCTCCCAGTAGCCCAGCAGGAATTCGCAGTAGGGGTTGACGATCCCGTGTTCCCCGAGCTTCCGATGCCAGTCGAAATGATAGTCGAGCGCGATCATGCCTACCACCACCTCGCCATCGCTGCGGCCAGCGGCGGCCACGGCCGAGAAGGGACGCCGCTGCGGAACCGTAGCCGTACCCGCCGTGGCGGGCGCAACCTCCGCAGGAGTTTCCACCACCACAGGAGCGTTCGTGGCATCCATCGCAGCCGGTGCTGTCGACGGTGTCGCGGCGGCGGACGGGGCAAGCGCCTCGGGCAGCGTATCCGGCTGAAGCCCGGCCTGTACCGCGGCGGTTGTCGAAAAGGCGATCAAGCTTCCCAGCAAAAGACGTCTAAATATCATGTCCGCATTCCTTGACAAGGTTGAATAATTTGAAAACGCTTGATGACGATAAACCAAGAGCCCCCCCCGGCGCAATCATTATCCGCCTTAAAGATCGGGCAAGACATCGTCGGCCGTGAAGGGCTGGCGATCGGGGCCGCAGGAGCGCAGTTCGGGGCCGCCCGGTGTCAGCGCGTAGCGGTAGGGCGTGCGCCATGCATCGGGCTTGACGACATTGACGTAATTCCCGTTCCATCCGGGAACGCCGGGATCAACGACCAGTGCCTTGAGTCCTTCCTCGGTGGTCGGGTAGCGGCCGGTCGCCTCGCGGAACTGAGCGAGCGCGGCCCGCAGGGCATCGAGTTCCCGGCTGGTCCTGACCTCGCGACTGAAACGCCGGGCCTCCCCCGCTTCCGGGGTCATCCGGTTCGCGCGGCCGACCAGCAACCCGCCGAGCAGCAGCAGGAAAAACAGGATCCCGCCGAGCACAGCCGGTCGGCGCCCCAGCCGCAGATCCCCGGGCGCGAAACCCTCGCGCCGCTGACGGGCGGAATCGCGGGCGATCTTGTCACGCATGCGCTGGCGCTCGCGGAAGGTCGTCTTGCGCAGCTTCGGCGGCACGACGAAGGCCTTTCCGCAATCCGGGCAGTGCGTCGGGGTCGGATCCTGCTCAAAGGTCGTTTGACAGTATGGACAGCGCAGTCGTGGCATGACGGGACTTCAGGGATTCAGGTTCTCAAGTTCCATGGTACCGAGGTTCACGCGCCGGTAGTAGCAGTTGCGCGGCTCGCCCTGCCGGTTTTTCGTATGGCAGATACTACCGCGTTTCGGACGCACCTCGTAGACCAGCGAGTTCTGCTCGCAATTGACGCGGATCTCGAGCAGCTCGAAGGTCTCGCCAGAGGTGGCCCCTTTCTCCCACAGCTCGTTGCGCGAGGTGCTCCACAGCACCAGCGTGCGTTTCTCGATGGAGGTCTTCAGCGCGTATTCGTTGGTGTAGGCGATCAGGATGATCTCGCGGGTATCGGCGTGCTGGACCGCCACCGGGATGACATCCGGCGAACTGGCGGCGATCTTGGCGATCTTCGCGAAATCAAGCTGCAGTGCGGTCCCCTCTTCAAGTGCCTTGCTCATGGGCAAACTCCTTATTCCGGTTAACAATGATTAATGAGGCAGGGTAATGGAGCCGCACCGCTAACGCAAGTTCAGACTTGGTCAACTTCGGTCAACTTCGTTTTTTGTTTTTGTTTTTTGTTTTTGGTGATTCGGTTCGTCGGTTAGTCTTGCATTCGAAAGGCGGGGCGTGCATAATCGGGACCCGTTCGATTTTTCCGTTTGTCTTGTTCGCGAGGTAATCCTGTTCAGTAAAACCCATGCGTAAGAGTCTGCTGGCCAAAATGTGTATCGTCGGGGGGTTGCTGGCGTTAGGCAATTTCGGCGGCTGGTCCCTGCTGAACAGATCTGTTAATCTGGCGGACTGGCGGGGCGCTGCGCTGGCTTCGCTTGCCTATGCGCCTTACCGCGCTGACCAGAACCCGATCGAAGGTCGGTTTCCGACGCTGGAGCAGATGCGTGAAGATCTGGTCAGGCTTGCGCCGTTTATCAAGAGCATCCGAACCTATGCGGTTTCCAACGGGCAGCAAGATCTGCCTGCCATGGCAAAATCCCTTGGCCTTGGCATCATACCGGGGGCGTGGCTCGACAGCCAGACGGATGTCAATCGCGAGGAGATCAAAGCCCTGATCCACATGCTCAGGAAGAACCGTGGATATATCCGTCGGGCGCTGGTCGGGAATGAAGTCATTCTGCGCGGGGAGATGTCTGTTGATCAGGTGATTGCGAATATCAAAGAGGTGAAGCGGAAAACCGGTGCGAAGATCTCCACGGCGGATGTCTGGCAGGTCTGGATGAACAATCCCGAACTCGTGGATGCGGTCGATTTCATCGCCGTTCATATCCTGCCTTACTGGGAGGGGGTTGCGATTGAGGATGCGCTCCAGTTTGTAATGGATCGCTATGGCACCCTGCGCGAGAAATACCCTGACAAGCCAATATTCATCAGCGAGATTGGCTGGCCTAGCGAAGGGCCCTGGGTGCGCGCCGCCCGCCCCTCACTGGTGAATCAGGCGTCGTTTGTGCGAGAGTTCCTGCAAGTGGCCAGAGCCCAGAACTTGGATTACAGCCTGATGGAGGCCATTGATCAGCCCTGGAAAATGGAGATCGAAGGCCCTGCGGGCACAAGCTGGGGCTGGCTGGATAGTGAGCGTAAGACCAAGTACGAGATGACCGGACAAGTGCGGGAATTCAGCGACTGGAAACGTTATGCGGTGGCGGCTGTGCTGCTGGGGAGCTTGCTGCTGTTTGCGTTCACATTGTCGCACCAGAATCTGCGCAGCTTCGGAATGTTTCTGTATGGCGGACTGATTCATCTGCTATCGACCGCGCTGGTCTGGACCGCACTGGAGCTGACGCATCGTCCGTTTACCCCGGTAGTCGCCATTTCGTGGATATTCCTGATGCTGACCAATATCGGCTTGATGCTGGTGCTGCTGGGCGACGGACTGGAACTGGTTGAGCGAATCTGGCTGCACCGCTGGCATCGCCGATTCAAACCACTGGCGCTGCCGGCAGGCTCTCGCCTGAGCATGGTCTCGATTCATGTGCCAACGTACAACGAGCCGCCAGCCATGGTGATTGCAACGCTGCGGAAGCTTGCCCTGCTCGCCTACCCCTCTTTTGAGGTTATCGTGGTAGACAACAACACCAAAGAGGAATTGACCTGGAAACCGGTGGAGGAAGAGTGCCTTCGACTAGGGGCGAGGTTCCGGTTTTATCATCTGCCGAAATGGCCGGGATTCAAGGCGGGAGCGCTCAATTTCGCGCTATCTAAAACGGACGCAGCGGCAGAAATCATTGCCGTCATTGACAGCGACTATCTGGTCGCTCCAGACTGGCTGAGTGCCATGACCAGCTTTTTCGACAACGATCGTGTCGGGTTCGTGCAGTCTCCGCAGGACTATTACGACTGGAAGGGCAATCCCTTCAAGACCGCCTGCCATCACGAGTATTCAGGGTTCTTCCACATCGGCATGGTGCAGCGCAATGAGCGTAACGCGATTATTCAGCACGGGACGATGACGATGATCCGCCGTAACGCACTGGTGGAATCCGGGGGCTGGGGCGAGTGGTGTATCACGGAGGACGCGGAGCTGGGGCTGCGGCTATTCCAGCGCGGCTGGGAATCGGTGTATTGCAGCCAGAGTTTCGGGAAGGGCCAGATTCCTGACACGTTCCACGATTACCGGACGCAGCGCTTTCGCTGGGCCTATGGCGCGATGCAGATTCTCAAGCGGCACCGGCGCGCCTTGTTTTCCCGTTCTGGCGGACTGACATTCGCCCAGCAGTTCCACTTCCTGGCAGGCTGGCTCCCGTGGCTTTCCGATGCGTTGCATCTGACATTCACCGCGGCCTCGATCCTCTGGTCGACGGGACTGCTGAGCGAATCTGAATTCTTCGGATTCCCCCCGGCGGTACTGGTTTTGCCAGCGATGCTGGCATTCATGTTTAAACTCTTGATGCATATCCTGCTCTTCCGGAAAATCATCGGTACCTCGCGCCGTGAAGTGCTGGGGGCTGCGATTGCCGGCATGGCGCTGAGTTATACGGTGGGACGGGCGATCTGGACGGGATTGTTCACCTCCGGCAGGCCGTTTGTCAGAACGCCGAAATGGGGGATGCGGGACTCCTGGTTAAGGGCCGTGCTGGTGGCACGTGATGAAACGATTCTGGCGGCGACGCTCTGGGGGCTGGCGACGGCGGTTCTGGTGGTCTTCTCACCCTATAACGGCGAGGCCGCACTGTGGTCTGCCATGCTGTTTATCCAATCCCTACCGTTCACGGCGGCGCTGGTGATGTCGTTAATGGATGCACTGGGCAAGGATACTGTCGACACATGAAACCACGGGCAACGTTCCTTTTACTGCTGCTGGCGGCCGCTGGATGCGCGGCGATCAACGAGGTGCGCTTCGCCGTCGATCCCTCGGCGCTCGATTACGCGCAGTTCCGCATCATCCGCCCGTCGCCGGTCGATGGCAAGTCCGAGACGGTCCGCATCGACCTCGCCGGCAGCGGGTTCCTGGAGATGACCACCGGGCGCAGCGAACGGGTGACCGACAGTTTCTGGCGCCAGTCGGAGGATCCGGTCTGGCAGGATCTGCACCGGGCGCATGTCATGCTTTCAGCCGTCGAGACGGCGGCTATATTCCAGAAGCTGGTGGATCTGGGGATATTCGATCGCAAGCAGCCGGAGGAGGCAACCCCGCCACCGCATGACCTGGCCGTGCTGGTCGCCATCGGCTTCAGGAAGAAGCTCGTGCTCACCAGCCGCGCGGACTATCGCCGCCTGTTCGACGACCTCGAAACGCGCTGCCGGAACCCCTGATTCTCGCTACCAGTCCATCGTCAGGCTGGCGTAGAGCCGCTGCGGCGATACCGTCGCCTGCCCGGGGAAGATCTCGAAATCGTCATCCCACAGGTTCTGGATCGCCAGGGTCAGCAGCACGTTCGGCGATTTCAGCGCCAGCGCATGCAGCGCCAGGCTGGCATCGTAACCGGTATCCGAGCTTTGCCGCAGCGGATTGTCATCCTGGCGGCGGATGTTCTGCTGCAACTCCACGGCCAGCCTCGACCACACCGGCTGGTAGCCGGAGAACTGCAGCCGGTGTTCGGGATAATCCAGCGCATAGCGGCTGGCGTAGAATCCGGTATCCTCTGACTTGACCAGCCCCGTGTACTGCGCCGCCAGCCGGCTGCCGTTTTCCGCCTGCCAGCGCAAGCCGGCCTCGACCCCGACGGCATCCACCGAACCGATGTTCCAGGCTGCCCAGCGTGTGGCTTCCTCCGTCGGGCGGATCCAGTCAACCGTATTGCGGGTGGTCTGCTGGAAGAGGCCCAGCGTCCACGCCAGACGGCGGGCGGCACTGGCCCCGGTCAGCAGCAGTTCCACAGTGGAGGCCGTCTGGTTCTTGAGACCGGCATTGCCGAGACTGGCGGGCGACTCGTAGTTCAGCTCGGTATAGGAGGGTTGCCGAACACTTTCACTGTAGGCCAGCTTGAGCACCATCCGGTCGGAAACGTGATACCCCACCGCCGCCTGCGGGAGGAACTCGTTGGGTTCCTCCTCGAAGATCTCGAAACGGGATCCGGCCTGCACCTGCCATTTGCCGAACATCATGCCGGGAACCGCCACGAGACCCATCTGCGAGCGCTGGTGGTCACCCAGCGAATTGCTGCGGAGGCTCTGCTCGCTGCCCGTGATGCGCCAGTCCAGCGAACCACCCTCGCCGGCCAGGAACCGTCCGTCAACCGTGGCACCGTAGGTTTCCAGCTTGTGGCTGTTGTTGAAGACCCCGGGCAACGTCCAGAAAAGCGTGTAGTCATCCGTCTGCTCGCGATACAGCGCCGTGGCGCGGATGCGGTTGCCGTCGCGGTCCGTGCGGCTCCAGCCGGTAAGCAGGAGCGTGTCCCCAGTTTCCTCGTCGGCCTCCCAGAGCGGGGTCACCCCGTAGTAGCCGCGCGCACCGAATTCCTTCTCCTGCCGGACCAGCAGCAGATCCCACTGCCCGCCACGCTTATCCAGCCATTGCGCCTGGCCGCCGGCGCGCCTGGCACGTACATCGTTATCGGGATAGTCCACCGCGTTCTCCTCGGTGTAGCCGGCGAATGCCCCGGCACCGGCCGCCGCGCCGGACGCCGCCGGTGCGAAGCGCTGCTGCGCCAGTGCATTCACATGGAATCCTTCCTTCTCGGAAAGCCCGAGCGAGAGATGCCGCAAGGTATCCACCGGCAGGATCGTGAAGTCGACGGTCCCGATCAGATGCCCCTCGCCGGCGAGCGTCTGCCCGAAGCCGGTATAGATAGTCGGCGCGGACAGCAGGCCGGCATGGATCGGCAGTTCGGCGTTGAAGTGCTCGGTCTGGGCGTTGGGCAGCGCGAACCCGTTGAGCGCGAGGCCCGCGCCGCTGAAGCTGGAACCGCGGATCGACAAATCACTCTGCCCCCCGGCAACCCCCTGCGCACGCAGGTCGACGCCCGGCAGCACCGCCAGCGCCGACGCGGCGACGGCGTCGCGCCCCGCGACGAGACTGGTCGGCAGCACCTCGCCTGCCACCTCCAGATCCTCGCGCTCCACCACCGCCACGGGTTCATCCGCGCGGATAACCCCAGCCGTCATCGCGACCGCCATCAAAACCACCAATACGAGCCTTCTCATTTACGTAATCCCTTTCTCTTGCCTACTGCACGACCAACTGGTCGAAATAGGTAAACAGCTTGTACACCAACTGCCGGTCCAGCGCGCCGGTCATGCTGCGGATGCAGCGGCTGGCGGCCTCGTTGAGCGAGACATGCCCTTCACGGCCCTGCTCGCTCAAGGCAAGCACGGTTTTACCATAGGCATCCAGCATGTCCAGCTTCATCAGGTAGCGCACGAAAAACAGCCCCGGCCTGTTGAGATCGGTCTGCTCCAGCGAGACCGTTCCGCGTACCCGCAGGAACGGGTTGTCGGACGACACGACAAAACCCAGCCCGGTCAGCAGCGAGGTCACCGCCTGCGTCACCTTGCCCTCCGTGTCCCCCTCGATCTCGACGCTGAATCCGATCACGCCCGCCGCCGTCGCCAGCCGCTGCTGCAGGTCGTCGTGCACATGCCGCATCGTCACCTGCGCCTTGGCGGCGGGATAGAGCACGTCAAGCTGCCCGAGGAGCTGCTGGCTGTCCGCGCTGACGGCGACCGCCGCCGAGAGTGCGGCATAGGTCATCGCGGGCGACAGGGCGTCGCTGCGCGCGACAAAGCGCGCCGTCCGCTCATCGTTCTCCTTCAGCCGCGTCACGTAGATGGCGGCCGTCTCGGCGCGGTTCAGCGAGGCCAGGGCATAGACCCGCCCGGTCTTCGGATCCGTGTAGCGTTCGGGATACTGCACGTTCTGCAGCGACATCGAGGTAACCATATCGACCTTGCGGTCGAGCTGCGACTGTTCCTGGTAGAGGTTCTGTTTGCCGATCAGCTCGTAGTAGCGCTCGGTCAGGCGCTCGTCGACGGTGATATGCGTGCTGAAGATCTTGGCCAGATTCCCTGCCGCGACGGCCTCGGCCGCCTGCAGCGTATCGCCCTCGCCCACCGCCGTCAGGTAATACTTGGCCGGGTACTTCATCTGCGGATTCTCCATCCACGCCGGGCGCGCCGCCTTTACCGGCCCTGTCACCGCGCACCCCAGGACCAATCCGGCCCCGACCAGCACCAACCCGCGCCATGCCTGCATAACCGCCTCCTTTTGCCTGTCCCTAGTTCAGATAATACGACTGCAGCAGGTTCAGCTTCCCGGGACGCACCTGCACCGTTCCCAGTTCATCCTGGTAAAGGCGGTTGCCAGCCTTATCGTAGTAAACCACCGTCGCCCGGTGCTCACCGGCCGGCACCTCGATCTCGCTGATCGCCGCCACGGCGGGGAAGAACTGCCCCACCCGCAGGTCCGCGTTCTCCGTCGCCGCCACGGCCATGTCCACCAGGAAACCGGGAACATACTGGCCGTCCTCGTGCTTCTTGAGTTCCTCCATCGCCTTGGCCTTGATGATCGTCTTGCCGATGACACGGGCGATACTCTTCAGGAAGATCAGCGGTTCCTTGATCCGGAAGGTCTCGTGCGCCACCGACTCGATGCTTTCCAGCGGCTGCAGGTCCGTCACCGCATACCCGTTCAGGTACAGCACCGCCCGCCCCACCTGGCTGCCGCGCATCTTCATGTAGGGCAACTGGAACTTCAGCGTGCTGCCCGGCGGCAGCACGTTGCCGATGCTCCAGGGGATCACTTCCAGCGCGGTCATCTCGGTCTTGCCCTCGCCTTGCTGCTGCGTGGTCATGATCGTGACCGAGGTCGGCTGCGTGTGGATGTAAAGCGTGTTGGCCAGCTTGTCGGGGCTGCGTCCGTAGAAGCCGAGCACATTGAGCTTGGCGTAGGCATCCGGCGAGGGGGCCAGCGCCAGGGCGAACGATGGCAGCGGGAACGGGTAGACCTCGCGTGCCGCGCCCCAGGCGTCAGTGAGCTTCTGGAGGTCGATCCGCGCATCGTCGCGCTGCCCTTCCGTGCGGTACATCAGCATGCTCATGTAGCGGGCCAGCGCGGAATTATGGAAGCGGGTCCTCGCGGGCTGGAAGGTTTTCGTCGTGCCGGAGGATGGCGTCGTCTTGTTGAACTCCGCCGCCATCCGGGCGTACTTGTCCTCAAGCAGGTTGAGCTTGTCGTTGATGCGGCGCACCTCGACAAACGCGGGATCGAAGGCGCCCTGCTGCAGGAAGTTGATCGCCTTGAAGACGTTGAGGTAGATGTTCTCGTAGTCCTCGCCGGGGTACTCCAGCGCATTGTCGTTGAGCATGATCGAGGTGGCCGCCTTGCTGACGCTGCGCGTGTAGGCCTCCTCGATGGCCTGCTCGGCCTGCGTGAGCAGCTCGTTGCTCTCCGCCCAGCGTGAATTGTAATGGCAAAGCATCCCCGCATCCAGGTAGTAGAGGATGCGGTCCTTCTCCTTGTAGGCCGTTGTCTTGGCGGCCTGGATCTGCTCCAGCGCGGCGGCGAAATCGTGCCCGGTAAGCCGGTTCTCGATCCCGAGCAGATGGTCCTTGCTGGTGCGCGTGCTGGCGCAGCCGGTCGCCAATACCGCCAGCGCCAATCCTGTAAAGAAGCAACGCATTCATCCTCCCGGCTGCCATTCGAATGATCGGCCTTAACCAGTGCCGATTCCGGCTGAAGCCGGTACTACGAACACGTTCAATCGCGTTATCGAGGCGTTTGTAGTCCCGCCTTCAGGCGGCAATTCCGTCAAAGACGTGCACGCGCCTGCTTGACGACCTTCTTGATCTTCTTCGACCCGATCCAGACTTTCTCGTTGTTCTCGACGTGGATCAGTTCCATGTCGACCTGGTAGAACTTGACCTGCTGGCCGTCGACCGCGTCGATCAGGGTCTTGATACCGCCCTTGAGCATGTAGTCGGCACCGGTTTCCGCCGCCAGCCGCTTGGCGCTCTCCTCGGTGGAGAACGACTGCTGGTCCAGGCGCTCGTCGCGAACCTCGCTGCGCTCGGCACTGCTGGCGACAAAACGGACCACGCCGCTGTTGATCAGCTCGCGCTCGATATCCTTCACGAACGTGCCCATCTCGATATGCTCGGAACTGAGATTGCGCACCGTACCCACGATCACGACCGGCTTGCGTCCGGCCGACGCCGTGAACGCGGAAAGCCACGGCCGGCGCAGCACGTCGCTGAGCATCTCCTCCGCCACCAGGCGCGAATCCGTGTCGTTCCAGCGCCCGCTCAGGTCGCGCACCTCGTCCACCGCGACCCGCTGCACCGTCCGCGTGGTCGTGCAACCCGCGAACACCATCAAGCCCAGTACCGACACCATCACCCGAACCGTCATTGCCGTACGCATCCTGCCTCCTCCTGAGTTACCTGACCGCCACTTCCACGGGACCTTGACTGACGGCCTGAATATCGAACACAATCGCGTGCAAATCAAGGCTATAATTTCAGCGCGCCGAGCCCCGTGCGAACGCATTACGGGGGATCGGGATTTGTGCTTGAATCGGGGCGTCGATGGTGCTAGGTTATGCGGCGTTGTTTCCGGGGGTATAGCTCAGTTTGGTAGAGCGTCGCGTTCGCAATGCGAAGGTCAGGGGTTCGACCCCCCTTACCTCCACCATTTTCCGCCTATCGGCGGAAAATGCCACGCCGCAGCCGCACAGCGGCGAAGGCGGGCCGTTATTCAGTTTTGTCTGCCGCAAGGCCTCCGTGGCCGATTCCATATTCACAAGGAGCATCGCATGGACGCAAAGGTTCTCGTCACCGGTGGCAGCGGTTTTCTCGGTATCAACCTGATCCGTCATCTGCTGGGCAAGGGCATTACCCGCATCGTCTCGCTGGACCTGGTGGAGTTCGACTATCCGGAGCGCGACCGTATCGAGGTGGTGATCGGGGATATCCGCGACAAGGCCGCCGTGGTGCGCTGCATGCAGGGGGTGGCCTGGGTCATCCATACTGCGGCGGCTCTGCCGCTGTACTCCGAGACGGAGATCATGACCACCGAGGTGGACGGCACGCGTAACCTATTTGAGGCAGCCGCGGCTTCCGGTACGGTGGAGCGGTTCGTGCATATCTCGTCCACCGCTGTCTACGGGATTCCCGACCATCACCCGCTGCTGGAGGATGACAAGCTCGACGGGGTCGGCCCCTACGGCATCGCCAAGATCGAGGCCGAGGAGGTTGCCCTGGATCATCGGGCCAAGGGCATGTGCGTGCCGGTCATCCGCCCGAAATCGTTCGTCGGCCCCGAGCGTCTGGGTGTGTTCGCGCTCTTCTACGACTGGGCCAGGGATGGCCGCCATTTCCCGATGATCGGCAACGGGCGCAACCGCTACCAGCTCCTGGATGTCGAGGACCTGTGCGGGGCGATCTGGTTGACGCTCACACTCGACAAGGCGGTCGTCAATGACACGTTCAACATCGGGGCGAAGGACTTCACAACCATGCGCGAGGATTACCAGGCCGTCCTGGACCGCGCCGGTCACGGCAAGCGGATCATCGGCACCCCCGCCACCCCGATCATCTGGGCGCTGCGCCTGCTGGAGTTCTTCAAGCTCTCGCCGCTCTACAAGTGGGTATACGAGACGGCCTGCGAGGATTCGTTCGTGAGCATCGGGAAGGCCGAGCGGGTACTCGGATACGCACCACGCTATTCCAACAAGGACGCGCTGGTGCGCAACTACGACTGGTACCTGGCGCACCTGGCCGACTTCGAGAACCGCAGCGGAATCTCGCACCGCGTACCGTGGAAGCAGGGCATCCTGCGCTTCTTCAAATTGTTCTTCTAGGCGGTTCCCAGCCAGGCGATGAAGTCGCGGGTTCGCGGGGCCGGATTACCGGCATGGATGAGGACAATAACCGGTTCGCGGTTGGATTCGGACTGGCTGGACTCGAAGCCGGCCTTGGAGTAATCCACATAGACGCTGCCGCTGCCCGACGCGAGATAACCTTTCAGCCGGTAGATGTCCGCCTCCACTTCCTGTAACCGCTGCCGAAGCGCTCCGGGATCGATACCGTCCGCCGGGATCAGCGTCACCGTGTCATAGAGCGGATCGCGGCAGGGGGCCAGCGCGGCATCCGTCACGGCGGGTGGCGATGACGGCGCCCCGAACAGCTCGACATCCGCCTCGCCACGGACGCAGGGCCGGATTTCAATGCCGGGGTTGATGGTGCGCAACGCCTCGACAGTGGCCTGGATTTGATCCTGGGGATAGAGGTCGGCCTTGTTGATCAGAGCCAGGTCCGAGGCCTCGATCTGCGCGGTGATGTTCGGCAGCGTTCGGCGCAGCTTGTGGAAGCTGCCGGGATCCACCACGCTGATGATCCGGGCCAGGCGGTATAGCGCATCAAGCCGGGTCTCGCGCAGCATCGATGCCATCACCTTCGGGTTCGCCATGCCGCTGGCCTCGATGATCAATCCCTCGGGCATCCCAAAGCGCGCCGGGATCGCCTGCAGTTGCGAGATGAACTGCGTCACCAGGCATTTGCAGAAGATACTGCCGCCGGGCACGGACACCACATCCGGATTCGATTCCGAGACGATCGCCCCGTCGATATCGCGCGGCGAGAACTCATTGACCAGGTAGACCAGGTGCCGCTGGAGATGGCGCCGGGTGATCGCCTTCAGGAACGTGGTCTTGCCAGCCCCGAGAAAACCGGTCACTAAACATATCGGGATCCGGTTATGTATCGAATTGTTGATGCAACCCCCTTACCGGCTTCCTAATAGGCTGCATTTCATTTGTGATATCCCTGACACACCGCTAACTTGCCAGGTTGCAAATGTTCTTGGCGATGGCGCGGGCCTCGATGGCCTTGACCAGGGTCTTCATGTCCGGGATGATCGAGGCGAAGGCGATCTCGCCGTCGATGCAGATGGTCGGCAGGTTGCTCACCCCCAGTTTCTTCATCATCCCCAGCCCGGCCCGGGCCTTGATCTTGTGCTCATTGATGTAGACCTTGACGAACGCCTTGGCGGCGGCCTTCTCCACCGCTTCCATCATGTACTGGCACGGGGCGCAGGAGGTGGAATCAAGCGTGATCACATCCACGATGACCTCCTTGAAGCGGTTGTAGCGCGGCACCTCGATGTCGTCGTAGGCGTCCTCCGCCCCGGCGGTGGTTTCACGGGCGACACGGCGCGCGTATTCGTCATGGACCACCTCGGCCACGGCCATCAGGTTCTCCGGCGGCGTGTGGTAGGGCAGGTCGCAGCCCGGGGCCAGCACGAACCCCTTGCTGCCGCTGGCGTCCATGATCTCCACGGCCTCGCGGCGCGCATCCTCCTCGTTCCCCAGCAGCAGCACCGAGGTCAGCTTGATGTTGCCGCCGAATGATTTGCCTTCCGCCTCGCACAGCCGCCGCAGATCGGGCATGGAGATCTGCTCGTCAACGCAGATATTGTCGGCGCGGGTCTGGCACATGACCTCCAGGTTGCGGGTCACATCGCCGCAGACGAAGATCGAGGAAAGCCCGTTGTTCGCCCGGATCCAGTCGAACAGCTTGTTCATGGCCGGCGTCACGAAAGCCTCGAAATGCTCAGGCGAGATCTGGCTGGTCATCGGGTCGACCACGCCAATCACGCTGGCCCCGTGCTGGAGGTAGAGCCGGGCCATCTTGATCGCGATATCGGCACAATAGTCCGTCAACGCCTGCACCTTGCCGGGCTCATCGAACATATCCAGGAAGATATTGTTGCCGCGCAGGTGAAGCGCCAGGGTGAACGGGCCGCACAGCAGTCCGTAGAGCGCGACCTCGTCGCCGATCTGCTCGTCGAGCGTCTCGAGCGCGGACATGATCACCGGCAGACGGCCCCTGGTGGCATCGAGCGCGGGCAGACTGGCCAGGTCGAACGTGTCTTCCAGCGGATGGGTGACCACCGAAGGCGGCACCTCGTCGGCCCAGTGCAACTGGCAGCCGAGAATCTCCGCCTCGACCTGGAGATCGAACGTCACCGGCAGCCCGTCGGGCCGGTACAGTTCCTTCGCCTTCCTGAGTCCTTCGACCATCAGGCTCGACGACTGTAGATACTCGGTGGCCGTCTTGCCGATCAGCTTGCCGCCATGGCAGCCAACAAACGGCAGCCAGGCCGGCCGCGGCGTAGCGCCCCCCTTGACCGCGTTCAAGATCAGTTCCTTACCTGTCATGATTCCTCTCCATCTGTTGTATTACCCTGATACCAGGCGCTCGCCAGAAAACCCAAGTGAACATGAACCAAGATAGCGGCAGCAGACAGTCAGATCATAGAACAAAACAGCAAAGTTATAGCACAGACATGCGCGGTTGCCCCGGGGGTCGGGTGAAAAAATTAGAGCGGGGTCACCGACCCCGGCTACAAGCATTTACCTGCCGTCTTGCGGATGGGGAGTTGTAGCTGACCTCGGTGAGAGCAAAAGGTTTGTAGTTCCGCCTTCAGGCGGCTGCGGAGCAAAGGTCCTTTGGCAGCCGGGCGACTTATGCTCGACGGTCGGGCAAGGTGCCACGACCTACTTCTTACGGCAAGGAACTACAGGGGGAACCGGTGAACGAGAACGACGACGAGAACGGATTACGAGGGCTTCGCCCTCCACATTAGTATCACACCAAAAGAAAAGGGCACCGGCTGATGCCGGTGCCCCCTTGGAATCGCGATCGCAACGGATTAGAACGAAACCGCTGCGCTCAGCATGCCCACGACCTCGACGTCGTAAGCACCAGCACCATCCGGCAGCACATCGTCATCGATCTGGCCGATGTACACCACACTGGCGCTGACCGGGCCGAAGGCGAGTCCGACCGTGCCCGAGAAGTGCGAGAAACCCTCTTCGCCATCGTCGGGCGCAAGGTAGGCAACCAAGGCCCCGAGCTTCAGGTCAACGGCACCCAGGTCAATCAGCTTTCCGGCCGTGAACTCGGAATACAACTGCTTGCGATACAGGCCATCGACCATATAATATACCGTCGCTGCCAAGTCCACCGGCCCGACCGTTTTGCCAAGCCCTAGACTGACTTCACGGTCGGAATCGATCGCCGCCGTCGGGTACACAAATTCCGTGTAGCCAAGCGTGACGCCAACACACTCAATCGGCAACGCGTAGGTGCCATAAATGTCGACCTCGGAGAACTGATCCTTGGCGGCATTCCCATCGTAATCGTCCAGATTCAGCACGCCCCAGGTGCCAACCGTCAGACCGTCCAACCCGCTGACCTTAACCCCGGGATGAGCGACAAGCCCGTCATTGTACGTCACGCCGCGGAACACATACGCGCTCGCCACATCGAGACTCAGCGAGGCGTCCGCCCCGTAGACCGCCGAAGCCGCCATCATCACAACCGCCACCATCCCACTCATTACTTTCATTCTCATGACCTTTCTTGTTTTCCCGTTTCCGGGACACTGTATCCTGTTGTAGAAATCCCCGGACGCGCCGCCCGGCGCGTCCGGCATGACCGCGAAGCTTCAGCCGATGGCCTCCTTTCCCGTCTCGCCCGTGCGTATCCGGATGCACTCATCCAGATTCATCACAAAGATCTTGCCGTCACCGATCTTGCCGGTGCGGGCCCCGTCGATGATCGCGGCGATGGTGGGCTTGACGAAATCGTCATTGACCGCCACCTCGATCCGGACCTTCTTGAGCAGGTTGACTTCGATGTCAACGCCACGATAGGACTCATGATAGCCCTTCTGCTGCCCGCAACCCAGCGCGTTGGTCACCGACATCTTGTAGATCTCGCTGCCGTAGAGCGATTGCTTGACCGCGTTCAGCCTCTCGGGCTGGATGTATGCAATGATCAGTTTCATATTCCTTCTCCTTTCAAATCCCCACTCCCGTCCAGGGGAGCGGGGCACGTTAATGTATGGTTATTCCGTCGTGAAAATCTGGAACCCGCTGTAGGCTTCCTCGCCATGCTCGCCGATATCCAGCCCGCGGACTTCCTCCTCCGGTGATACCCGCAGCATACCGAACGCCTTGAGGACCGAGAAGAGAATTATCATCGTCACGAATGACCAGAGCGGAACCACGACCGAGCCGACGAGCTGCGCGACCATCGGGTGCCCGCCGAAGATCCAGGTGGCCAGGCCGCCCCAGACGCCGCACAGCCCGTGTACCGGCCAGGCACCGACCGGATCATCAATCCGCAACTTGTCCAGCAGCTTGATGCCGAAGACCACCAGCACACCGGCCACCAGGCCGATGATGATCGCCTCGAAATTGGTCACCGAGTCGCAGTTGGCCGTGATACCGACCAGGCCGGCCAGGATCCCGTTCAGCGTCATCGACAGCTCCGGCTTCTTGTGCAGGGCCCAGATCAGCAGCATCGAGAAGAACCCGCCTGCGGCCGCCGCCAATGTGGTGTTGACCGCAATCTTCATGACGGCAGCGGTGTTATCTGCCCCGACAATCGCCAGTTGACTGGCGGGGTTGAAGCCATACCAGCCTGTCCACAGGATGAACACACCCAGTGCCGCAAACGACATATTGTGCCCCGGCATCGCCTTCGGTTTGCCATCCTTGGTGAACCGACCCATGCGGGGACCGAGCACGATCGCCCCGGCCAGACCGGCAAAACCACCGACCGAATGCACCAGGATCGAACCCGCGAAATCATAGAAGCCCATGGCGTCGAGCCAGCCACCGCCCCATTTCCAGAAGCCGCTGATCGGGTAGATCAGACCGGTAATGACCGCACTGTAGATCAGGTAGGAACTGAACTTCATACGCCCGGCCACACTGCCGGAGACGATCGTGGCCGCCGTCGCCGCGAAGGCGACCTGGAACAGGAAATCAACCTGCGGATGCAGGACGCCCGCCGCTGGCGCATCCGTCATCTCGCCGATGCCGACCCCGCCCCAGCCCAGGAAGCCGCCGATGACCGAGTCACCGTACATCAGGCCGTAACCGATCAGGTAGTAAAGCAGCACCCCGATACACAGATCCATCACATTCTTGAACAGGATGTTGACGGTGTTCTTCGCCGAGTTGAAACCAACCTCCACCATGGCGAACCCGGGCTGCATGAAGATCACCAGCACCGCGCCAAGGAAAATGAACAGGTTATCGATCGCAAACGCCGAAATACTGCCTTCCGACACCTCCGCGACAACCTCTTCAACCGCCACCACTGCCACCTCCCCAGTCGACACCTCCTGGGCCGACGCCGGAAGCGCCACCACCATCAAGGCGGCCGCCATCGCCATGGCCCCAGTCAACACACACCACAATCGCACGTTCACTTGAACCTCCCTTTCCGTCTTGTTTTCAATACTTCGACAACACACACAACCTGCCAGAAAATCGCCTGATGTACTTTACCATGCACCTCCTTCTTCGATTTTATCGTTTGCAGATCTACTCGCATACACCATGCCAATCGTGAATCACAGATCTTATTTCACTGATAGAGAACGGGTTAACAAGCAGGCTAGACAGACATTCACAGATTCAAAAACCCGCGACATACAAACATATATGTTGACACAAGCGCATTAAGGTACAAATATGTACGCAGATTGAAGCGAGCCTACTTTCTGGCAATGACCTACAGGGGGAATCGGTGAACGAGAACGGCGACGAGAACGGGCGACGATCCTCCTTCGCCATTTACATTCTCATGCGTAGAGCGGGGTCACCGACCCCGGCTACAAGCATTTACCTGCCGTCTTGCGGATGGGGAGTTGTAGCTGACCTCGGTGAGGCCGGTACGGAGCAAAAGGTTTGTAGTTCCGCCTTCAGGCGGCTGCGGAGCAAAGGTCCTTTGCCAGCCCGGCGACTTATGCTCGGAGGTCGGGCAAGGTGCCACGACCTACTTCTTACGGCAAGCCAGATTTTCTTAATCTTATTCGTTGCGTTCCTGATTCGTTGTGAAAACAATGCTGCACGAAAAAACCGAATTTCTCACAACGAATGAGGGACGCAACGAATATGAAGTTATAGACAGGCAAGAAAGAACACGCATGCAAACCGACACCACGACATCCGCCAAGCCGCGTGCTGAAATCGAGTTGAACATCCTTTATCGAGTCTCGCAGGCCATGGCCCACGAGAAAGGGGTTGCCTCCCTGCTGGATCGCGTGCTCGATATTCTCGAGACCGAGACAGGCATGGCGCGCGGCACGCTCACGCTGCGTCACCCCGACAGCGACATCTTCCAGATCGAGGCCTCGCGCGGGATTTCGGCGGAGGACAAGCAGCGCGGCCGCTACCAGCTCGGTGAAGGCATTACCGGCAAGGTCGCGGCGACCGGAAAACCGATCATCGTCCCCGATATCCGTAACGAGCCGGGATTCCTGGACCGGACCCGCTCCCGCAAGAATGAGCACATGGCGTTCATCTGCGTGCCGATCATCCACCAGAACCGCGTGGTCGGCACCCTGAGCATTGACCGGCTCCCCACGGATGACGCCGAACTGAGCAAGGACATGAACTTCCTGAAGCTTCTGGCCGACCTGCTGGCCGAGGCGGTCTACAACATCCGCGAGGGTATCGCCGCCCAGGAGAGCCTGCTGGCGGAAAACCGCAAGCTGAAACTGGAGCTGGGGGACCGCTACCGCCCGTCGAACATCATCGGCAATTGCCACAGCATGCGGATGGTCTACGAGCAGATCGCCCAGGTTGCCGACAGCAGCGCCACGGTGCTGATCCGCGGCGCGTCCGGGTCTGGCAAGGAACTGGTTGCGCGCGCGATCCACTTCAGTAGCCCGCGCAAGAACAACGCGTTCATCTGCGTCAACTGTGCCGCCCTGCCCGAGAACCTGATCGAAAGCGAGCTTTTCGGGCACGAGAAGGGGGCCTTCACGGGGGCGATGCAGCAGCGCCAGGGTCGTTTCGAACTTGCCAATGGCGGTACGCTTTTCCTGGATGAGATCGGCGACATCAGCCCCGCCGTGCAGGTGCGCCTGCTGCGGGTGCTGCAGGAACGCTGTTTCGAGCGCGTCGGCGGCATGCGTCCGGTCGACGTGAATGTGCGCATCATCACCGCCACCAGCGTGAATCTGGAAAAAGCAATCACCGACGGAAAATTCCGCGAGGATCTCTACTACCGGCTCAACGTCTTCCCGATCATCCTGCCACTGCTGCGGGAGCGCAAATCGGACATCATCCTGCTGGCGGATCATTTTATCCAGAAATACAACAACACCTACGGCAAGACGATCAAGCGCATCTCCTCGGCCGCCATCAACATGATGATGGCCTACCACTGGCCCGGTAATGTGCGCGAGCTGGAGAACTGCATCGAGCGCGCCGTGCTCACCAGTAACGACGATGTCGTCCACGCCTACACCCTGCCGCCCTCACTCCAGACCGGCGAGCAGACCCGCACCGGACTGCTGCCGAGCGATGGCGCCGACCTCAAGGCGATGGTCAACGCCTACGAACGCGAGATCATCATCGACGCCCTCAAGAAGAACCGCGGCAGTGCCGCCGCCGCCGCGCGCGAACTCAACACCACCCAGCGCATCCTCAACTACCGCATCAGCCAGCTCAACATCAACCGCGACAATTTCAAGGACAGCCCGAGCTAAGGAGGACACCGTCATGCAGCCGAAGAAGAACTGGTTCCTGCGCAAGAAGGATGGATCCGAATACGGCCCGGTCAGCGTCAGCGACCTGCTGCGCTGGTCCGCACAGTGCCGCATCGTGGCGGGCAATGCCGTATCGATGGATCGCGAGGAGTGGATTCCCGTCGAGGAGATTCCCGAACTGGAGATGCACTGGATGGCGCACCGGGCCGACGGCAAGGAATACGGACCCTTTGCGCTCGCCGCCGTCCAGGAGCTTTTCACACATAACGTGCTGCCGGCCGACGCCATCCTGATCAATCGCCTGACGGGCGAGAACAAACCGCTGACCGATGTCATCATCCTGCCCGAAGCGGGCGGGCAGCAGCAGAATGGCGAACCCCAGGGCCAGGCCCCTGACCAGCCGTCTACCGACGACGCTGCTGACGGATCGCAGGAGACAGCCGAGACGGGGACAACGGAGAAAGCTGGCGAGACGGCAGTGGAAAAGGTGACGGCAGAGGAGAGTACGGCGGAGGAGGAGTCTATGGGAACGCAGGAGGAAGCAACCGAGGCCCCGCTTTCGGATAACGCCGTACCGGTGGATGACGCACCGCTGGGCAGCGCCGCTGAAAGCACTGACGAGGTTGATCTGACAGACAGTCATGACCGTGTTGACAAGGTTGACGTGAAAAACCTTCATGCCCAGATTGACGTCCTGCGCCAAGAGTTGCGCGACGCCCAGACGGAAACAACCGAGATCAGCGAGGCCTACCTGGCGAAGATCGCGATTCTCGAGAAAAAACTGCAGAATGCGCAACAGGCCGCACGGGATGCCACCGCACGCCAGGCTACGCTGGAAGCGGAACGCCTGCAGTCACAACCGCAAGCCGGCGACGATCTCGCGGATCTGCGCAAACAGACGGCGTTCATGAAAAAGAACATCGCGGCACTGCATGGCGAACTCGACGAAGCCCGCCGCCAGGCCACGCTGCGAGCCAAGGTCATTCTCGCGCTGGGCAGCCTGCTTACGCTGATCGCCGCCCTGTTCATCATGCGTGCCGCTGGCGGCGGTTGTCGTCAACGCGAGGACATCGGCACAACCACCCGGCAAGACAACACGGAGACGGTACCCGCAACCGGCGGAGAGACACGGCCCGTCGTCGCTGGCGCCACTGCGGCCAACGCGACTAATACCTGGCCTACCCTGCTCATTGACGGACTCCGGGTAGACCGGAAGCAGGACCACCTGGTCGTCCGCTTTGACGACGGGGCCTTTGCCAGCCTTACCAATTTCACACCCTCCGCCGCCGGACAATTGAAGACGCTCGCCGACCAGTTGCGCCCGGACCTGCCGAGGCTCCGGATTGTCGTGGAGGGGCATTCGGACGACACACCCATGCGGGCAACCGCGGCATTTGCCGATAATGCCGCCCTAGCCGCAGCGCGAGCGGAGACCGGCGCCGCCTTCCTGAAGCGCGAGGGTGCACGAGCCATAGCGGCCACCAACGCCGGGCCGCCGCCATATCCAAACGACACACCAGAGAACCGCCGCCGCAACCGCACGCTCTTGATAAAGGTTTACCGGCAATAGAAATCAAGCGCGTAAGCGGTGGGGAGAATGACCATGCTTATTGCAGCAACTGGTAATCATTCACCGACCGGTAGAACGTGTCGCGCGATTTACCCCACGGAGGCAAGCCTTTCAGCGGCTTGAGCCAGCCTCTAGAGGTCAGCACCGTATCCTTTTTAAGGCCGTCCGCAAACGCCTTGTCACCCTCCGGTATGATCAATTTGCATCGCGGGTAGTTCTTGGATGCAAGCATCACATAATAATGTTGATCGACGTCTTTATCCTTACCGATGCTTACGTCCTTGACGACGAATTGTAACCCATCCGGGACTTGCATGAACAGGAGTGGCGGTGTTGTATCATTGCAGCCGATCTGCCGCAGGAAAGCCTGGTAAACCGTGTGCTTGTTCAAGGACGTGGCGGCGTCAT
>CAZSRU010000019.1:0-46517 GCA_964609395.1 uncultured Victivallales bacterium | reverse complement strand
CTGCGCCGCGAACAACTGCTCGTGAAGAACATCCCAGTACGTCATGTGACCAACCGGTCTGACAAATAACAGCAATAAATCCTAGATGGCCCTGGGGTGAAAGGACTGTAGCCAGAGTGGTGAAATGAAATATCGGACTTACCTTGTTGATGTCTAGGAGAATACACTGCTCCGAACCAAACAATGTCCGTCAAGAAGCTCACGCAGTTGCTCACGCGTCCACCAACCATCGGCTCAACAAGGCCAGGATCCGTGTACCCCGCCAGGCTGCTCCAGCGGCGGGCATAAAGCCTCGCCAGCCTCGTCTCCGTATCGAGCCCCTCGCAGGGCAGCCACCTTAACGGGGTTGAGATGGATATAGCGCGTGAGACCAAGGATGTAGGTATCCCCGTCAACCAGCTTGGCCCCGTAGCGGCCCTGGAAGCAATGACCGGGCGACGCATGCTTGTAGCGGTGATACACCGCGTACGGTCACATGTTACTCAAGCGTATGCGAAGACAGGAGCGTGTGAGCGCGGTTTGTTTTCCTGCTTGAGCAGCGCTTCCAGATGCCGAACGGTTTCCGGTGCAAGAACCGTATCCGAACAGACATCGCATACCTCGGCCGGGACGTCCTTGCCTTTGTTGCGGTCGGAGAGCTCGCAAAGCGATTTGACGAGGATGCGGATAATGGCGGATGGGGAAAGACCGAGGGTGGCACTGATGCGCTCGATGCCCTCTTTCTGATCTGTCTCCAGTGTTGTTGGCGGACACTAGGCCGCCTCTACCAAGGGGGATATGTGAACACACTGATTTTGAATCCAGACACATTTCAAATGCCTGATGACGGGTGGTATCAAATCGCGCCGGTCGGTGAGTTTCCGCATAGCGGGGCTGGTGTTGTCCAGGTCGTCGACCGGGCTGCCTGTGATGCGATGGTGAATGCGTTCCGGGCGGATGCGATGAAACCGAACTTTGCCGGGCTTCTGATCGATTTCGACCATTTCTCGCTGGATGAGGAGTTGAAATCCGAGGCTGCTGGCTGGATAACCGCGCTGGAGGCGCGGTTTCAGACTACAGACGGCAGACCGCAGACCGCAGACTGCAGACGCTTACAACGCCGGGGATTTAACCACAGAAGGCACAGAAGACACAAAAGGGATCATCAGCAATGCATCCCCTGCCCCGGTGCGGTTGAAGTGGGTGCTGGGGAAGAATGATCGGTATTGTCCGAGTTGTGCGGGGTTGGCGGGGCAGGTGCATTCGGAGGCGGACTGGGATGCGGCTGGGTTGCGACCAGGGGCGGGAGCGCTTTATTGCCAGGGCAACTGTCATTGTCGGCTGGTATTTTAGGAAATAAGCCGAATAAAAAAGCCTGATTTCCGAAGAAATCAGGCATTTTAAATGTGGTAGCGGGGGTTGGATTTGAACCAACGACCTTCAGGTTATGAGCCTGACGAGCTACCAAGCTGCTCCACCCCGCAATCAAATTGCTGTCCGCATGCCGATTGAGTCAGCACGGTTCAATAATGTAAGCGATGAGGACGAGGAATGCAACCGTAAAGTTTAAGTTTTTTCGTGCGTTGATCCCGAGCTTGCCTTTTGGAGCGGTCTGGCATAGCCTGATGGGCGTTTGATGTAAGGAAAGGACCCGCTTCAATATGCTATGGGTGACTGACGATATTCGAATTGATGCGCTTAAACCCCTGATCCCGCCGGCAATCCTGATGGAGGAGCTGCCGCTGCATGATCAGGAATCCGAACTGATCGCCAAAAGCCGCCGCGAGATCGCCGACTGCCTCCATGGCCGCGACCCGCGTCTGGTCTGCATCGTCGGCCCCTGCTCGATCCATGACCCGCAAGCGGCAATGAACTATGCCGCCCGCCTGAAGAAGCAGGCGGATCGCCTCGCGGACGACCTGCTAGTCGTGATGCGCGTCTATTTCGAGAAGCCGCGCACGAGCGTCGGCTGGAAGGGCCTGATCAATGATCCGTTCATCGACGGCAGTTTCGCGATCAACAAGGGCCTGCGCATCGCCCGGCAACTCCTGCTGGATGTCAACGCGATCGGCCTGCCCGCCGGCTGCGAATTTCTCGATACGATCATGCCGCAGTTCATCGCCGACCTGGTGAGCTGGGGGGCGATCGGAGCCCGCACGACCGAGAGCCAGGTGCACCGTGAGCTGGCATCGGGCCTGTCCTGCCCGATCGGCTTCAAGAACGCGACCAACGGGAATGTACAGGTGGCGATCGACGCTATCGAGGCCGCCCGGCATCCGCACCATTTCCTCTCGGTCACGAAGCAGGGCGTGGCGGCGATTGTCGCCACCAGGGGCAACCCCGACTGCCACATGATCCTGCGCGGCAGCAGCAAGGGGGCGAATGATGACGAGACCACCATCGCGGACACCGCGGCGCATCTCGAGGCGCAGGGGTTGCCGCACCGGATCATGATCGACTGCAGCCATGGCAACAGCCTGAAGGATCACCATAACCAGGCGGCGGTCGCGGCACGGACCGCGGACAAACGCGCGGACGATCCCTCGGCGATCTTCGGCGTGATGCTTGAAAGCAACCTGGTGGCTGGCCGCCAGGACGCGGGCAACGGAACCAACCTGACCTATGGCCAGAGCATTACCGACGCCTGTATCGGCTGGGAAGAAACCGTGCAGGTGCTGGAGACGCTCGCCTACGCGAAAAAGGAGTGCTGATCGCCTCTCACCGGGCGGAAAAAAAGCAGAGGGAAACTTCAATGTAGCCCAGTTGCGCCGCAACTGAGGCAAGGGAATGCGCTGACAATTTCGCAAATCCCCGCGAGAATGGCAAACAACCGTTCGCTTACAACGCTGAAGCCGCGCTCGCGGCGCGAGCGGGCTACATGTATTGATATTCCAAGACTTTTAATGATACAAAGGACTTATTATGAGTACGACCCCACGCCACACGCCGCTGCATAGCCTGCATCTTTCCCTGCATGCCAAGATGGCTCCCTTCGGCGGGTTCGACATGCCGATCCTGTACGAGAATATCCTGACCGAGCATAACGCCACCCGCAACGGGGCGACGCTCTTCGATACCTGCCACATGGGCGAATTCAGCATCAAGGGGGCTGGCGCGATCGAGACGCTCGAGCGGCTGGTCACCTGCCGCGTCGGCAACCTGGCGGTCGGTGCCTGCCGCTACGGGCTGATGTGCGCCGAGGACGGGGGCACGCTCGATGACCTGCTGATCTACCGGCTGGCGGAGGATCGCTTCATGATGGTGGTCAACGCCGGCACACAGGACAGCGATTTCGAATGGGTGACCGCCCATGCCACCGCTGACACACGGATCGAGAACCTGTCGGACCAGTTGGCGAAGATCGACCTCCAGGGACCCGTCTCACCGGCGGTGCTGGCGGCCATGATCCCCGGTGCGCCGGACGGGCTGGGCTACTTTCGTTTCCGCACCGTGCAGTGGCACGGCGAGTCGTTGATCGTCAGCCGCACCGGCTACACCGGTGACCGCGGCTACGAGATCTACCTTCCGCCTGAATCGGCAGAAAACTTCTGGCGCGAGGCGATGTCGCACGGGGCGGTTCCTGCCGGGCTGGGTGCGCGGGACACGTTGCGCCTGGAGGCGGGACTGCCATTGTACGGGCACGAACTGCGCCGGGACCGCAATGCCGCCATCACCGCGCTGTCGCGGGCCATCGCTGCTGAAAAGCCGTTTATCGGAGCGGAGGCCCTGCGCGCACCGCAGGCACGCCCGCAGACGCTGGCCGGCCTGCGCCTGGAAAGCCGTCAGGCTGCCCGCGAGGGGGATCTGGTCTGCAATGCGCAGGGAGAGACCGTCGGCGAGGTCACCAGCGGCAGTTTCGCCCCCACGGTCGGCACCGCCATTGCCTTGGCCGTAGTGGATGCCGCCCTGGCCACCCCCGGCACCGCGCTCCAGATCCAGACTGCCCGCAAGGCCTTGCCATGCAACGTCGTATCGCTTCCCTTCCACACCGGAACCGCCCGCGACGCCTGCTGAAAGGGTCCTCATGCCATCGCTGCTCGACATCCAGCACTTATCCGTCTCGTTCAAGACCGACGAGGGCCGCGTGCCGGCGGTCAACGATGTCTCGCTGACGATGGAACGCGGGCAGGTACTGGGGCTCGTCGGGGAATCGGGCTGTGGCAAGTCTGTCACGGCCATGAGCATCCTGCGCCTGATCCCGCAGCCGCCGGGCCAGATCGATGCCGGGAAAATCCTCTTCCACGGTCACGATATGCTGTCACTTCCCCTGGAGGAACTGCGCACCGTCCGCGGACGGCGTATCGCCATGATCTTCCAGGAGCCGATGACGGCGCTTTCGCCGCTGCACCGCATCGGTGCGCAGCTTGTGGAGACGCTGCGGCTGCACCGCGACCTCGACCGCAAGGCCGCCTGGAAAATCGCCACCCACTGGCTGACCAAGGTCGGCATCGCCGACGCGGCGGAGCGGATGCACGCCTGGCCCCACCAGCTCTCTGGCGGGATGCGACAGCGCGTCATGATCGCCATGGCGCTGATGCTCGATCCCGTGCTGCTGATCGCCGACGAACCGACCACCGCGCTGGACGTCACCGTGCAGGCGCAGATCTTTGATCTGATGCGCGACCTGATGAAGAAGGATGCCGGGCTGCTGCTGATCACCCACGACATGGGCGTGATCTGGGAGATGTGCACGCACGTGGCCGTGATGTACGCCTCGGAAGTCGTCGAAACCGGCCCTGTGGACGCTGTTTTCGAGAACCCGCTGCATCCCTACACGCGCGCCCTGCTGGCGGCGATCCCGGGCAATGCCACACCGCAGCAGCGTCTGCCGGCCATTCCCGGCCAGGTCCCCTCGCCACTGGACTTGCCGTCCGGCTGCCATTTCGCCGACCGCTGCCCGCTGGTATTTGAACGCTGCCGCCGCGAGCACCCGCCTCTCTACACCAATGGAAATCGCTGTTCGCGCTGCTTCCTGGCGCAGGAGGCAAACGCATGACCACCCCGCTGCTCGATATCCGCAATCTTTCAACCACATTCCCGGTCCGGCGCGGACTCTTCAGCCGCACGGTCGGCCATGTACGGGCCGTCGACGACGTATCGCTGACCATCGGGCGGGGCGAGACACTCGGGCTGGTCGGCGAATCGGGCTGCGGCAAGACCACGCTCGCCCGCACCCTGCTGCTGCTGGAGAAGGCACACGGCGGCACGATCACGTTCAACGGCACGGAACTGACCCGAGCCCCGGCGCACCAGGTCCGCCAGTTGCGGCCCCGGCTACAGGTGGTTTTCCAGGATCCCTACGAATCGCTCAACCCGCGCATGACGGTGATGGAGATCGTCACCGAGGGTCTGATCGCGCACGGGCGCATCCGCCGCCGCGAGATGGAAAGCGCCGCCGCGGGACTGCTGCGCGACACCGGGCTCGGCCCCGAGATGCTGCACCGCTACCCGCACGAGTTCTCGGGCGGACAGCGCCAGCGGATCAGCATCGCCCGAGCCATCGCCCTGAAGCCGGACCTGATCCTGTGCGACGAAGCGGTCAGCGCCCTGGATGTCTCGATCCAGTCGCAGATCCTGAACCTGCTGATGGACCTTCGGACGCGTTACGGGCTGTCCTATCTCTTTATCTCGCACGATCTCGGTGTGGTCCGCCACATTGCCGACCGCGTGGCGGTCATGTACCTGGGCCGCATCGTCGAGACCGGCAGCGCCGAAGCGATCATGCAACAGCCGCGACACCCCTACACACGGGCACTGATCGCCGCCATCCCGAAGGCGGGCGGTCCGCGCCGCGACAAGCCACTGCGCCTGCCGGGGGAGATCCCCTCGCCTGCCAACCCGCCACCCGGCTGCCCGTTCCACCCGCGCTGCCCCTTCGCCCAGGACCGCTGCCGCCGCGAGCGCCCCACGCTGGAACCCTGCGCGGAGGCCGCCGGTATCGACCACCAGGAGGCACATAGGGAAGTCGCCTGCCTGCGCAAAGCCGAGATCTGAATCGCAAAAATGATTCTGTCAAAAATGTGAAGTTATTGGTATTATGCTCGTCCGTCCGATCTCGAGTGATCGAAAAGGACAACGAATACAGGAGAGTGTGATGACCATGCCAATCGTGCTTCTGATCATCGAAGCGCTAATCGTCTATGCGGCCGTACTTTGGACGCATTCGCTGCGCCACCGGTTCGGCCCCGTGCATTTCTACGCGCTGATGGGCGGTATCACGGCCGCGATGTCCTGGGTGACCGACGCCGGCGTGCGCGTCGAGGCCGGCTGGCTGACCTTCAATGTCGGCTCGACCATCTTCTACACCGCCCTGCTACTGGGCGTGTTTGTCGTCTATGTGTTCAACGGCCCACGCCCCACCCGCATCCTGATCTCGACGATTGCCGCGGTCTCGATCATGATGCCGCTGATCGCGTTCGCGCTGCATGCACAGACCGCCCTGATGGGGGGCTCCACCCTGCAGACCGTGCCGAGTCCAAGCCTGCGGATCAATTCCGCCTCGGTCGCCGCCACATTGATTGACCTGGTCTTCCTGGCGGTCGTCTGGGAACTGCTTGGCAAACCGGCGTTCAAGGTCAAACTGTGGATGCGCACATTCCTGACGCTGCTGGGTGTCATGTGGCTGGACGTGCTGCTCTTCACCACCGGGGCCTTCCTCGGCACCCCCGATTACCTAGCCATCATGAGCGGCACCCTGGTCAGCCGCCTGCTCATCTCGGCCATGGCCTTCCCGATGCTTTATGCCTACCTGCAGTGGCAGAACCGGCGCCAGGATGTCCAGATCGAGAACCGCCCGGTACTTTCCATCATCAAGCAGATCGCCGATATCAGCGAGGAGCTGACCCAGGCGCAGGTCGAGATCGCCAGGCGCAAGGCCGCCGAGAACGAGCTGAGGAAGGCGCTATCGGAGGTCAAGACCCTGCGCGGGTTCATCCCCATCTGCGCCGGTTGCAAGAAGGTGCGTGACGATCAAGGCTACTGGGAGCAGATCGAAAGCTACATCAAACGCCACTCCGAGGCCCAGTTCAGCCATGGCCTCTGCCCGGTCTGCACCCACAAGTACTACCCCGATCTCGACAAGGACGCGAAGAAAGAAGACTGAAGACAATCGGGAAAAGCAGAAATCGGGAAAGTAGAAAGCAGAAATATTTCGAGCACACCAACGGTGCGCACAGGATGCGACAGGCAGTCTTACATTACAACGGAGTGCCACTCCCGATTTTTTCCGCTCGACTATACGCTGGCGTTTCGTACACTATTTGTAAAACAAAAAATGCGAGGTGCGGATATGAAGGCAACATGCAAGGGCTGTGGATGCGGCGGACACCGGCAATTCTCGCGGGCGGTCACCGATGGCGTCGAACGGGCGGCAAGCCGCGCCATGCTGCATGCGGTGGGGTTCTCCGATGACGATTTCCAGAAATCGCAGGTCGGCATCGCCTCGACCTGGAGCATGGTAACCCCCTGCAACATGCATATCGACCAACTCGCCCGCGAGGCGGAAACCGGCGTCAACGCGGCGGGCGGCAAGGCCTTGATCTTCAATACGATCACCATTTCCGACGGCATTTCCATGGGGACCGAGGGCATGAAGTACTCGCTGGTCTCGCGCGAGGTGATCGCCGACTCGGTCGAGACCGTGACCGCCTGCGAGGGATTCGACGGGCTGGTGGCCATCGGCGGCTGCGACAAGAACATGCCCGGCTGCCTGATCGGAATCGCACGCCTGAACCGTCCCGCGGTATTCGTCTACGGCGGCACGATCCTGCCCGGCCAGCACAAGGGGCGGGATGTGGACATCGTCTCGGTCTTCGAGGCGGTCGGCGCACACGCGCGCGGCGACGTCGACGATGCCGAGCTGCACGCGATCGAATGCTGCTCGATCCCAGGGCCCGGCTCCTGCGGGGGCATGTACACCGCCAACACCATGGCCTCGGCCATCGAGGCCATGGGCATGAGCCTGCCGAACAGCTCCGCCCAGGCGGCGGTCTCCCCGGCCAAGCAGCAGGACTGCCGCGAGGCCGGCAAGGCGGTGATGGACCTGATCGCCAAAAACATCCGCCCGAGCGATATCATGACCCGCAAGGCGTTCCTCAACGCCATCACGGTCGTCACCGCCCTCGGCGGCTCGACCAATGCCGTGCTGCACCTGCTGGCGATGGCCGACGCCACCGGGGTAAAGCTCTCGCTTGACGACTTTACACGCATCGGCCGCAAGACGCCTGTACTAGCCGACCTCAAGCCGAGCGGCCGCCATGTCATGGCCGACCTCGTGAACATCGGCGGCACCCTGCCCCTGATGAAGATGCTGCTCGACGCGGGGCTGCTTGATGGCGACTGCCTGACCGTGACCGGCAAGACGCTCGCGCAGAACCTGAGCAAGGTCAAGCCCTACCCCAGAGGCCAGACCGTCATCCGCCCGTTTTCCGATCCGATCAAGCCGACCGGTCATCTGGTCGTGCTATACGGCAACCTGGCACCCGACGGTGCCGTCGCGAAGATCTCCGGCAAGGAAGGCTCCGCCTTCACCGGGCGGGCCATCGTGTTCGGCTCCGAGGAGAAGGCGCTCAAGGCGATCCTCGACGGGCGCGTGCGCAAGGGGCATGTGGTCGTCATCCGCTACGAGGGTCCGCGCGGCGGACCGGGCATGCGCGAGATGCTCTCGCCGACATCGGCCATCATGGGCAAGGGGCTTGGCAAGGATGTGGCCCTGATCACCGACGGTCGTTTCTCCGGCGGCAGCCATGGGTTTGTCGTCGGACACATCACGCCCGAAGCGGCGGTTGGCGGCCCGTTGGCGCTCGTGCGCAACGGCGACGAAATCGCCATCGATGCCGAGCGGCGCACGCTCGACCTCAACGTCCCGGCCACCGAACTCAAGTGCCGCCAGTCAGCCTGGAAGGCACCGGCACCGCGCTACACGCGCGGCGTGCTCGCCAAATACGCCCGCCAGGTCGGCCCCGCCTCGCAAGGTGCCGTCACCGACAAGCCATAGGATTCGTCCTGAATCCCCTTGCCTTGCCTGTGCCGACGTTATACAGTCAAGACCATGAAACCGCTAACAACCAGCGTCTATACATTTTGTGACTTGATCGACGGGGGATACCTGTATGTCGACAAGACCGCTGGTCTTTACGAGCTGATCCGTGAGTACAAGGGCCAGTATTTTCTGGCCCGGCCAAGGCGGTTCGGCAAATCGCTGATGATCAGCACGCTCAAAGCCATCTTCCAGGGGCGCCGGGCATTGTTTGACGGGCTTTTTATCGCCACCACCGATTACGACTGGAAACCCTATCCGGTGATTCACCTGGACATGGGTAGCACCGCGGCGCAGACACCAGAGGAACTGGAGACAAACCTCTGCTATGGAATCAACCTGAATGCACAACAAAACAAGGTCTCCTTGTCGTCTGAACGTGCGGCCAACCGCTTCCTTGAATTAGTCAATACCCTTGCCGCCCGCGACGGCCGGGTCGTGATCCTGGTCGACGAGTACGACAAACCCCTGCTCGGGCATCTGGGCCAGCCCTCCGCCAAGGGCATCCAGACCGTCCTGAAGGCATTCTACAGCGTCATCAAGACCACCGAGAGCTGCCAGCGTTTCGCACTACTCACCGGGGTGAGCAAGTTTACCAAGGTCTCGATCTTTTCCGATCTCAACAATCTGACCGACCTGACAATGGATGCGCGCACCGCCACGCTGCTGGGCTACACGCAGCCAGAACTGGCGACCAACTTCCCGGACTACATCGAACGGCTGGCCGGTGCCATCGGACGGGACAAGGCCGAGACGCTTGATGCCCTGCGCGTCTGGTACAACGGGTACCGTTTCCATCACCGCGCCGAGACGATCTATAACCCCGTATCCGTGATGAAGTGCCTCGATAATCAGGAGTTCAAGAACTACTGGTTCGAGACCGGCACGCCAACCTTCCTGATCGAGTTACTGCGCAAGAAACCCATTGATCCGACCGGAATGGTGGCCGACGAATCCGACTTTGGCACGTATGACCCTGAACAGCTTTCGGTACTGCCCCTGCTGGTACAGACCGGCTACCTGACAATCAAGAGTGCGGCGGGGCCCCTAGGCTCTCTCAGCTACCGGCTAGGTTACCCCAACCGCGAGATTGAACTCTCCTTCAGCCGCAGTCTCGCACAGGGCTTCACAAACCTGGCGCCGGAGGACATCACCAGCGCCCTTCTGCGCCTTAGCGCGGCATTGAAGGAAGACCGCCTTGCGGATATGCTGGAAACACTCCAAGGCTTCTTCTCGAAAATTCCAAACACGATCACCATTGATAACGAGAAATATTACCAGACGATCTTCTTCACCATTTTCACGCTGATAGGGATCAATATCGAGACGGAAGTCAGCACGAACATCGGCCGCATCGATGCCGTGGTCAAGACGACCGGGCACATTTACATCTTCGAGTTCAAGCTCAACGGCACCGCCGATGAAGCCATGGCACAGATCCGCGCACGTCGCTATTACGAGCCGTATCTGGACGATGGACGCCCGATCACCCTGGTGGGCGTCGAATTCTCGGCCAGGACCCGTAATCTGGGCGCACACCGGATTGAAGCGGTTGACGGCGGAGCAGAAGGCGAACCCGCCACAATCCGGGAAACAACCGAACCGTATGCCACGGCAACAGAAGCCCGCAGTGCCGAGAGCGAACGGCAGATGATCGCCCGCCGTCTACAAGCCAGAGGCATCGACCCCGCCATCATCGCCGAGGTCACCGAGCTATAAGGCGTGACGTGATCGGAAATCCGCCGATCACCGAATGTGCCTGGGATGCCCTTTTGGCAACACCCCCGTTGGCGTCAGCTACCAGCAATGGCCTGCCCGGATGACCAGCGAGTAGGATCTGGATTCGCCGGGCTCGAGCATGATCAGGTCACCCGCCTGGCGGGCGACACCCTGCCCCACCGGATAATGGGTTCCCGGCTCCAGTCCGGTCACATATTCACCAGGGCCCCAGTGCTGCCAGTTCGTCAGGCAGGGCAACTGCGCCGGGTCGAATTCAATCTGCAGATCAAGCCCCAGCGCGCGGTTGCGGATCCCGGTCCGGCAACGCCCGCTGGCGTCCGCCGCCGGGCGGATGAACCCGCAAGCCTCGCCCGTTCCCGCGTGGGTCGCCAGCGGCGGTGGACAATGCCGGTAGTCGTGCCCGCCACCGAACAAAGCATCGTCCTGCGCCCCGCCACGGGACCGAGTCTCCCCGTTCCAGATCAGCTCAGCCCCCTCATCCACCAGTGGATACCCCAGATTGCAATGATAAAGCAGCATGTGCGGTACGGTCTGGTTGCCACGGTTGATGACCTGGTCCTCTACGCGGATTTCCGCCAGTCCCAGCTCGCTGCTGATCGTGCGGCACAGTTCCAGATGCGGACCGAAGACGCTTGACTCGCGGACCACGCCGCTCAGCGCCATGCGGGTTGTGCCCAGCGCGGGATCGGGTTGTTCCACACAGGTCAACTCGGCAGGCAGGTTACTGACCAGGCCGTGCAGCCCCCGCGTTCCGGAGGCATCCGATTCCGGGGGGCCGACCTGCGAAAGCCCGCAGGTGGTCATCAACCCGCCGCTGAACGTGCGCAGCCACTCCAGCCCGTGATTCGCCGACGGATCCGGCACCGTCACACCGGCGCGTGACAGCCAGGCCAGCGAATGCGGTCCGTAGAACGCATCCACGATATCCATCGCCCGATCCAGCACCACCCTGAACCGCAGCGGCGAGCCTGTATTCACCCAGGCCACCCTGACGCCGCGACCGGCGCCGTTATCCAGCACCGACGTCTCAATGCCCCCCAACTGCGCCGGATTCGAAACCCGCCCCGCCAACACATTCAAATCCATAACGTCCTCCTGTTACACCAGCCTACCAACTACATCAAGATGGCACCCCCGGCAGGGATCGAACCTACGACCCATGGATTAGAAATCCGTTGCTCTATCCACTGAGCTATGGGGGCGGAATATGCATTCATGAGAGTCCCGGCATTATGCGCGGCCACCTTGTTATTGGCAAGCCCTATAACTTCAGAACGTCGGCGTTTGTTGTATAGCGACTTATCAGCCCTGCCGGCACGTCCATCCGCGGAAGGCCGATTCCACGGCGGCAGCCTCCTCCGCGTTATTCACGCCACTGACGTTGCTCACCCATACACCTTCCGGCGACAAGGCCGCAAAGAGTTTAGACAGATCGCTGACTGGTACGCTGAGAATCTGAATCGCCTTGCCGCGGGCCTGAATCTGCTGATAGACCTCGACCCAGTCCAGCCAGTACTCCTGGCCTGCCCCCGGTACCCACTGAATCGCCTGGATCTCGGGTATATCCAGCAGCAGATCCAGGTAACGCAGAGCCTGGGGTCCGTCCAGGTGGTAGATGCAGCGGTCCATGTGCCGGCATTCCCGGATAATCCCCGGCAGAAACAGGTCCCGGAAGGCGGATTCGGAAATCATGCAGGAGAAATCGTTGGATGGCACATGCATCCTGCCGCGGCTGATAGCCTGCAGCCAGGTTGTGCTGGGCATTCCTGCCTGCGAGAGCTTCTCGTGAAAGGTGTCGTATATGGCCAGGAAATCGGTCGTGATGCGCTCGCACAGCCGCTTGATCAGCTCGGGGGCCTCGATCGTGTCGATCAGCAGGTTCTGCGGATCACGGAATGCCGCCAGCGCATCCCCTCCGCCATGCAGGTCCGTATAGCCAACGATGAAATTCCCGCGCCCGGCCTCGATCAGGGCGTCGGTCAGCTCCATAATCTTGAGGTAGAACGGGGTGTTCCGGTCGAGATGGAGTACGGCAATAGACTCCTCGCTCAGCGTCTCGAGAATGGGTTCGCTCCATACCGTGTGCTCGCCGAACGTCAGCGGGCATCCGTAGAATGACGAGAAGATCTCCGGTCCCAGGTTGGGGAAAACCACAGGCAGCGCCTCACCTCCGTATACCCGGTTCCCGAGCGCCGCCTGCGCCTGCGCCACGATATGAGCCGTGTCGAACCAGCGGTCACGCAGCGTGGCGTGTTTCGCGACCGGCCACGGCCACTGCTCCGCCGCCGGTTTCGCATATGCCAGCGAATACAGGGGACGGTCGATCACCGCGCACTGCCACCACCCCTCGAAACGCTCCAGAACCTGTTCATAGTCCGGTTTTAATCGAAACATCGGATTCCCCCTGTTCTCTGTTTTTCTAGTCCTTGTTTATTACGAAACGGCTGCCGACGCGCTGCCTGCCGGCGAAATAACGCGCTCGTGCGGAAATACAATCTGGCGTTGCCCGGGCGTCAGGCGTTGGAGCAGCGCTTGCGAAGGCCGGTACGGATGCCGGAAAAAGCCCCAGGAGGGACCGTAGCGGTACACCGCGATCCGACGCTGTCCCGGATTCACGCGCCTGGCGGACCCATGGCAGATGGCGTCCACAAACAACAGCGCATCGCCTGCTTCCAGGTGTACTTCCATGCCGCCGGTGATGCCGTCGCACGATGCCGCCTCGTCCGTTTTCATGGCGTATTTCGCAATCTCGGGATGCACGAAATTTGATTTGTGACTGGCCGGGATCACGACCGTCGCCCCGTCTCCCGGCCCGATGTCGTTCAAGGCCATCAGCACATTGACCTGACCGCAGTTGAACCGCTGGTTATGCACGTGAAACTGGCAGCGTTTCACCCATGGCACGGGCCCGGAGTGGATCCCGATCGCTTCTCCCGGCCCGCGAATGCTGGCGAAGTTCTCGTCGATGAACAAGGGGCCATGCGTGCAGTCAAAGGAGCTTTCCCCGCCGATAAAGCACTTGACATGCTCAAACCAGGCCGGGCTGTCTATCAGGTATTCCCACGGTTCACCTGCCTCATAGATCTGCTGTAGATTCAAGCCCTCGCTGGCGCTGCTGAAAAAATGACCATGCACATGGCCCCGCCATTCGCCGGGCTTCATATCCATCATGCCGTCCAGGCTCGCGTTCAATGCCCGGAGCACCGTTTCGGGTATCGCCTTGCGCAGAATCACGAAACCATTCAAGTCAAACAGGTAACGTTCCATTTCTGTCATACCGGCACTCTCCTTTCTGATTTGTCGTTCTTCACGAAACACAAGAAGGATAAGACTTTCATTTTTTAAAATCTATCGCTATAAAGCGTGAGTATGTACTAATGAGTAAGATTACCTGTCAGTGGATTCTGGTATGATGCCAACCCCGCAACACAACCTTGCGCCGCCGCTGCCTGCCGAACCCTTCCGTTTTTCAGCCTGGGAGGGGCCGGTTGGCCTCATGGCGCTGCCGCATAGCCACCCGGACGTCGAGGTCAATCTCCTCCTGCACGGGCAATTGACCTATATTCACGGGGGCGGGCAGCAGCGTCTGCTTGCCGGGCAGTTGACCGCCTTCTGGGCCGGGCTGCCGCATATCGTGTACGACATCAGTGCGGATGCGCGTATGCTGTGGCTGATCATCCCCCTGAGCGATTTCCTGAGCATGGACCTGCCGGCGGTGTTCACACGCGCCCTGCTCAAGGGCGATTTCGCGCGGGCCGATACCGATCTGGCGGGACGGGACCGGATTGACCGGCATCTGCTGCAAGGTTGGGTGCAGGATCTTCACGAACCCGGACCGGCGGCGGAGGTGGCGCGGCGGGAAGTCAGCGCGCGTCTTCACCGGCTGGCGCTCGTCTGGCGGTCGTCGCCTTCGACCGCTCACCTGCCTGCCGGCGCGGCACGACAGGCGCTGCGGGTTTTCGAGATCCTCTCGCGGCAGAGCACCACGCTTGAATCGGTGCAGGAGATTGCCGGGCAGGTCGGGCTGCATCCCAAATACCTGATGCAGAACTTCAAGCGCACCTTCGGTATCGGGCTCTGGGAATATCTCATGCGCATGCGCATCGGCCATGCCCAGCGCCTGCTGTTGACCACCGACACCAGCGTCACGGGAGCGGCCATGCAATCGGGGTTCAGCACCACCAGCGCTTTCTACCGGGCATTCCGGCTCTACACCAACGGGATGACCCCCGCCGCCTTCCGGAAAACAGGGGCCGCCCTTGGTTGTGCGTTATCCAATGCTGGCGGTCCCGCTGGCGTTCGCGCCGCCGCCGGAGCCTAAACGCCTGCAACAGCAACTCGAACGCGACTTGGAGGCCAATCTGGCTGACTTGCCAAACAACTGCGACTGGGGCTGCAAGAAAAACAGCCGACCATCGACGACAACCCGGGGCGGGGCGAGAAACGCGAGTTCCCGCCCGCCGAAGCCGTGTGCTACCGCGAACGCAGCGCGGTCGGGCGGGTAAACTCCCATCTGCACGAACAACACGGAGGTCGACATGTACATGTCAGGGGCCCGGTCAAAGTGGCCGCACACCTGGCCTTCGGCTTGGTCGTGATCGCGGCCGAGCAGATGCTCAGAATGCTCGGATAGCTCACGGGCCAGCCGCAGCCGCATCGGGAAACCCGGTTCTGAACGCCGGGAAGGGCGGAGTGTGCCCGAAAATCACGATTTTCCACCATCGACGGTGCAAAAACCGTCACGCGCACAGAATCCGCCATTTTTACTTGCAGACCCCCTCGTGGCGCCCGGCTTCAAGCCAACCGGACAAGTGCTTGCCAGCGGCGGGCGTTCTGTGCTAGGTTGGGGCTGCTTTGCGATTAAACCCATTTTGCTGGATTTCCAAGGGCTACCCATGGCGGAAACAAAACAAAAATACGACGAGAGCAAGATCAAGACGCTCTCCTCGCTCGAGCACATCCGGCTCCGTACCGGCATGTACATCGGACGCACCGGCGACGGGTCGCAGTACGAGGACGGCATCTACATCCTGCTCAAGGAAGTGGTCGACAACGGCATCGACGAGTTTATCATGGGCCACGGCAAGCGCATTGCCGTGAAGGTCGAGAACAACATCGTCTGCGTGCGCGATTTCGGCCGCGGCATCCCGCTGGGCAAGGTGGTCGAGTGCGTCTCGGAGATCAACACCGGTGCCAAGTACAACGACGACGTCTTCCAGTTCAGCGTCGGTCTCAACGGGGTCGGCACCAAGGCCGTCAACGCGCTTTCGGAAACCTTCATGGTTCGCAGCCACCGCGAGGGCGAATATGTCGAGGCGCGCTTCGAGCGCGGCCTCCTGGTCAAGAAGAGCAAGGGGCATTCCAAGGACCGCAACGGCACGCATGTCGAATTCAAGCCCGATCCGGAAATTTTCGGCGAGTTCAGCTTCATCGAGGAGCATATCGCACGGCGCATGCGCTTCTATGCCTATCTCAACGCGGGGTTGCAGATCGACTGCAATGGCCAGTCCTACGTCTCGGAAGGCGGGCTGCTGGACCTGATCACCGAGGAGAGCCTCTACGAGAAGATCTACTCGCCGCTCCATTTCCGCGACACGACGCTGGATTTCGCCTTTACCCACACCAACCGCTTCAGCGAGGAGTACTTCTCCTTCGTCAACGGCCAGTTCACCAACGACGGCGGCACCCACCTGAGCGCCTTCCGCGAGGGGCTGCTCAAGGGGATCAACGACTACAGCAAGGGCAAGTTCGACGGCGACGACGTGCGCGAGGGCATCCTGGCGGCGGTGGCGATCCGCCTGAAGGACCCGGTCTTCGAGTCGCAGACCAAGAACAAGCTCGGCAACACGGAAATCCGCGGCCCGCTGGTGAACCGCGTGCGCGACTGCGTGGTCGACCTGCTCCACCGCGACAAGCGCACGGCCGACAAGCTGATGATGAAGATCGAGGATACCCAGAAGCTGCGCAAGGAACTGCAGACGGTCAAGAAGATAGCCCGCGAACGTTCCAAGGCCATCTCCATCCGCATCCCGCAACTCAAGGACTGCAAGATCCACCTCGACAAGAAGAAGGGCAAGGGGCAGGAATCGATGATCTTCATCACCGAGGGCCAGTCCGCCGCCGGGTCGCTCGTCAGTTGCCGCAACGTGAACACCCAGGCGATCTTCACGCTCAAGGGCAAGCCGCTGAACATGTGCGATCTGAAACGCGACGCGATCTACAAGAACGTGGAGGTCTACAACCTGATGCGCAGCCTCGATATCGAGGAGCACACCGACAACCTCCGCTACCAGCGCGTGATCATGGCGACCGATGCCGATGTCGACGGCCTGCATATCCGCAACCTGATGATCACGTTCTTCCTGCGCTTCTTCGAGCCGCTGGTCGCGCAGGGGCACCTGATGATCCTCGAGACCCCGCTTTTCCGTGCCCGCACGCGCAAGGAGACGATCTACTGCTACAGCGAGGCGGAGCGCGACGCGGCGACGGAAAAACTCGGGGCCAAGGTCGAGGTCACCCGTTTCAAGGGACTCGGCGAGATCTCCCCCGGCGAGTTCAAGCAGTTCATCAGCGACGACATGCGCCTGCGCCAGGTCAGCATCAAGAACGAGCACTCGATTTCCGAGGTGCTGAATTTCTACATGGGCAAGAACACCCCCGATCGGCGCGACTATATCATGCAGAACCTGATTATCGACCCGAGCGTATTATGAAGAAAAAACTGCCACAGCAGGAATTCAGTTTCGATGCCTGGGCCGACCCTGATGCGGAGCCCCAGGCCGAGGCCACCCCCGCACCGGTAGCCGCCGGGGATTCGCCCGATGACGAGAGCACAGGCATGCCCGATGAGGAGCGCCCCGCCGAGGGCGGCGCGAAAGCACTTACCCTGCCCGGCGGCGGCGTGACCGGCAGCCACGGGCCGCTGCGCGCCATGATGGACCGCAATTTCCTCGAATACGCATCCTACGTCATCTGCGACCGGGCGATCCCGACCATGGAGGATGGCCTCAAACCCGTGCAACGGCGCATCCTCTGGTCGCTGCACGAGAACGACGACGGGCGTTTCACCAAGGTGGCCAACATCGTCGGCCACTGCATGCAGTACCACCCGCATGGCGACGCCTCGATTGGCGACGCGCTGGTCAACCTGACCACCAAGCGCTACCTGATCGAGGGCCAGGGAAACTTCGGCAACCCGCTTACCGGCGACCAGGCGGCCGCCTCGCGCTATATCGAATGCCGCCTGACCCCGCTGGCCCGCAAGGAGATCTTCAACGACGACCTCACGACCTTCATCCCAAACTACGATGGGCGCAAGAAGGAGCCGGTCACCCTGCCGAGCAAGCTGCCGCTGCTGCTGATGCTGGGGGCCGAAGGGATTGCCGTCGGCATGTCCACCAAGGTGCTGCCACACAACTTCATCGAGCTGCTCGAGGCCCAGATCGCGATCCTGCAGAAGAAACCGTTCAAGGTTCTGCCGGACTTCTTCCAGGGCGGCGCGATGGATGTGTCCGAATACGACGACGGCAACGGGAAGATCAAACTGCGGGCGCGTTTCCAGAAGACCGACGGGGCACGCCTGGTCATTTCCGAAGTGCCCTTCGGTGCCACCACCGAATCCCTGATCAGTTCCATCGAGGATGCCGTCCGCAAGAAGAAAGTGCCGATCCGGGCAATCAACGACTTCACCGCCGAGCATGTGGAGATCGAGCTGCTGCTCAGCCCGGGCACCGCCCCGGACAAGGCGATCAAGGCGCTCTACGCCTTCACCGGCTGCGAGCACAGCATTTCCGCACGGGCCGTGGTCATCCGCAAGAACCGCCCGGTCGACACGACCGTCTCCGAGATTCTGCGCGAGAACACGGCGCAATGCGTCGAGGTCATCCGCCTGGAACTCGAGCTGCAGAAGAAGAACCTGCTGGATGCGCTTCACCAGAAGACGCTGGTCCAGATATTCATCGAAAACCGCATCTACAAGCGCATCGAGGAATGCAAGACCGCCGAGGACGTGCGGACGGCCATCCTGGAGGGCTTCGAGCCGTTCAGGGCAAAGCTGCAGCGCGAGATCAACGATGAGGATCTCGAGATGCTGCTCTCAGTCCGCATCCGGCGTATCTCGCTTTTCGACATCAACAAGAGCCGCCAGGAGATAGAGGGGATCATGAAGGAACTGGCCGAGGTGGAAAAACACCTGGCCCGCCTGATCCCCTACGTCATCCGCTACCTGCGCGAACTGCTTAAGGCGTATAGCGAGATCTACCCGCGCTGCACGGAGATCACCACCTTCTCGAACATCGAGGTGCGCGAGCTGACCGCCAGCGAGCTCAAGATCAGCTACGATGCCGAGCGCGGGTTCATCGGACACGGGGTCGGCGGCGACCCGCTCTTTGAATGCTCGTCCTATGATAAACTGGTCTTCTTCTCCAAGGACGGCCGCTACTGGGTCATGCCGCCCCCCGAACGTTTCTTTGTCGACGGTGGCATGATGCTGGCGGGCAAGGCCGACCGCGACCAGGAATACACGATGGTGTATACCGATCGCGACAGCGGCTTTACCTTCATGAAACGCTTCTCGCTGGGCGGCTTCATCCTCGAAAAGGAATACCGAGCCGCCCCGGAAGGGTCGGATGTCCTGCTGCTACAGGTCGGCGTGCCGGAAACAATCTACGTGAAATACAAGCCCGCCAAGGCCCAGCGCATCCACCAGCAGTTGTTCCAGCCGGCGGACATCCTCGTCAAGGGTGCCAAGGCCCGCGGCAACCAGATGACCGCCAAGCGTATCGCCAATATCGCCACCAGCAAACCGCGCTGGTGGGACGACGACGAGGAATCCCACAAGGGGCATCTGCTGTAGGGGCAGACAGAATACTGAAGGGAAACTCGGCATAATCGGACAGATCAAGATGGATTTCTTCATGGGGGTTAATTTCGGCGGCGGGTTCAGGCATGATATGCCGTATCCAGTCATCATCGACATGTCCATCCATCATTTCGACCTGATCCGATTCGTTACCGGACTGGATGCCGTGAAAGTCTCGGGTTCAGCATGGAATCCGCCGTGGTCGAACTACAAGGGCGAATGCTCCAGCACGGCGCTCTTCGAGATGAATAATGGCGCACGCGTTCTTTATAATGCCAGTTGGTGCGCCAAGGGGTCGTTCTGCGACTGGAACTGCAACTGGCAGATTGAATGCGAAAAGGGAACCGTCACGTACATGAACGGCGAAATCAGGGTTTACCAAGTGCCGGATCTGTACAAGGTTGAGAAGATTGAGATCATTTCCCACACGCCTCCACCCCTGGTCGCACAGAATTATATTCTCGATGAGTTCATGCGGTGCGTCAAGGAGGGCAAGCGCCCCAACACAGACGCCCGCGACAACATCCGCAGTGTCGCCATGGTCTTCGCAACCGTCAAGGCAATGGAGACAGGGCGCAAGGTTGATGTCCTGGACAAAGCCACGATGGCGCTCCTGAGCAAGTGACATAGAGCCGCCATCCTGGATACCCTTTCATACGGGGCCTATATCACCGACATCGACTCGCGAATTAGGCCATGTCTGAAAATGTCGTCCATCACTGCGGGGAGTTCCGCTGCTTCACTACATCTACAGAGTCTTCTCCCACACAGCCCCCGTTCCTCATCAAATCGTCTTCTTTGCATGTTCTGGGGCTGAATCGTTTAGCAGTCCCTTTTTGCGTCTCCACTGGTGGACCTTGACCTTCTCTGCGGCGGTCGCGATGACGTGGCGAGGGTCAGAGGCTCGTCCGGGCACGACCATCACATGAACGGCATACAACTGGAGATCCTGTAGCAGGAATTCGAAATAGACCGGTTCGGTGACGGTGCCCTCGGTTACGATCAGAAAGGTGTCGCCAGGCTTGGCTGTCGCACCCGCCTGCGCCACGCGCTTCTTACGCTCAAGACTCGCTGCTTTGGGAGCCTTCCACCAATCAGGAACGTATCCGCATTCGTCACTCATGAGAACCCCTCGTGGTCTCGCTCGCGGTCTCAGCCGCGGGCGTATGCCCAAGCAGACCAGTGGGAATGAAGGGCACCGCACCGTATCGGCCCGACAGGTAGCCGCGCACGAGCGATTCCCCCTTACGCGGGCTGTAGTCGGTCAGAGGATACAGATGTGCCGTACCTTCATCGTCCTTGTCGGTAAACCAAACCTGGTCGCGCCGGATCAGCGTGGTATCGAGCAGCAGAGGGTTGTGCGTGGTAAAGAGAAGCTGTGCCCCCTTGGCGTTTGCCTTGGGACACATAAAGAGCCTCAGAAGCTCTCGCACCATCAACGGATGCATGCTGGTCTCCAACTCATCTACACAAACCACCAACCCCTTGTGCAAGATATCAAGCCAAGGACCTGCCAGAGCGAAAAGTCGTTGAGTTCCCGCCGACTCCGTCGGCCACGGCATGCGAACGGAGGAAGAGCCAACGCCTTGATGCGTGAGCTCGGGCGTGAGCCATTTCCTATTCCTTAATTGGTTGCGCATCTCCTCTGGGGCTCCGTTGATATACGTTTCAAGGGTTTCGTCGTCGGGTGGATTCTCAATCGCACCGGCGCCATTTACCCCGATGTCAGCATGACGCAGCAGAGCCACAATCTGTTGGGCATGTTCTGCCTGTTCCTTCAACTGGATGAGCGTAAAGCTATGAGAGATCCGACGGTGCGCAGCCAGATCCAGGAAGCGCAACCGCTCTTTAAACCAGTCGTAGACCGGCTGCAATTCCTCGCGGTTGTTCGCCACAGCCTTGGATAGGAAGAGCATGTTGCGCAGGGTGTATCCTTCAAGCTGGGTATCCCGGCGAAACCCGGTTGGACGTTCAGGTGTCCACTCGTACGCTGACGCGTCGGGATCCCAGTCCCGTGAATACCAGACCTGTTCCCGTGCGTCAGGAAATGCCCGGAGAGACTCATGCCAAATCCGTTCGCGCGTCGCGGCCACCCGGTACTCGTAGCGAACACCATCCGCCACGAAGACCAGTCCGAAAGCCGTCGGAGGCGTAGGACCATGGGGGCACAACCCGAAAGGCTCGATGTGCCGAACGGGCTCCTTCGCGTCCGTCACACTGGCAGATGACAGGACCAGACGACTAATCGCACGCAGAGCGTCCAGGACTGTCGACTTGCCGCTGGCGTTGGCACCATAGATACCAACGCCCTTCAACCAACGCTTCCCCGACAAGCCCGGAAGGGCCGTATCGATGCAGTTCTCGGGCAGCGACTTGTCTCCTGTGGCTGTCAGATTCAGCGTCTGCAGCCCACGGAAACACCGGTAGTTAGATACAGAGAATTGAATAATCATGGCACTAGAATACGTTTTTACAGCAGCTACGCAAGAATAATTGCGGTTTATTTGCTTAAAAATCAACCTGGTTGCAATATACGCTTCCGTTGCGGTGGATTTCTCGCCTACTCTGTTGCTTGCATCTTCTATTTCTCCTCGGCGATGCGCTTCAGCAATTCCGTTGCGGGTTCGTCGTTTGGGTCTTGCGGCACCAGTTCGCCTCATGCGATCAAAGGCCTGTCCCTTGGCAAACCAGCATCGGCAGCCGCCACTCCCGCTGCGAAGGTAGGGCGAACCGTCCTCGGTGAACCGCTGCCGGTTGCCGAGTTTGAAAAAGGGATTGCCGCGCCCTGCATGGCGTGAATGAAGAATTGCGAGACGTCTCCTTTAATCACACCCTATTTCTTACTCCCGCCAGCCGCCGATCCGCGCAAATGTAGATTGTCGAGACGTGATAGGCATATAGATGCTTGGTTCATTTTAGGCGGGAAAACGATAAGCTTGCTGTGTGGCAAGTAACAACGGAAGGAGGCCTAAGATGGGACTGTACTGCGCGGTGGACTTGCATGGATGACCCCAAAAGACCGCGGATTCTGTCCTTCGCCCGGCAATGGCGCGGCAGGATATATCTTGATGCAACCGGGATTGGTGATCCGATTTATGACGATCTGCGGCAGGTATATACTGACATCGAGCCGATCAAGTTTACCGCCCCGATGAAGACGGCACTGATCCAGCGATTGATTGTGGCAATCGAACAGCAGCAGATCTCCTGGCCGGCAGCGTGGGAAGTATTGACGGCAGAGCTGCAACGATACGAATACCAAATCAGTTCCACTGGGAATATCAGCTACAACGCGCCGTCAGGGTATCATGATGATTGCGTGATAGCCCTGGCGCTGGCGAATTGGGGTCGGTGGCAAGCGGGGAATGTGGGAATGATGGCGAGGCTGGCCGGAGCCAAGGGCCACGGAGGGCGGCGAGGGTGGCGCGGAGAACGGGCGGTGGTGGGGTGATGGAATGCGGAAGAGGGTGCCGACGCGGGATACACACCCGAGCCAGCACCCTCTTTATAACGCGATTTCGCGTTTTGCCGCGCCTAATCTTACTTGAACTCCTTCGATGCGGCGTTCATCGAAGAGGATCGGAACGTGATTTTCTTGATCGGCATCTTGTCTTTGAGAAGCGCATGGAAGAGCTCGCAAAGATTTTCACAAGTAGAGACTTTCTTGGTCACAACGATCCTGTATTCCGGGTATGACCAAGCAAGCGGATGGTCTATCTTCTTGAGCGGAACACAATTCTTGGGGTCGTTGTTGATGCCTGCCTTCTTGTATACGGCAATGACCGCTTCCAGAAGCGGGTCGCCTTCCTGGAACAATGTCGCATGGTGGAAATGGTCACAGACTTCCCATGCTTTCTTGAATCCATCCTTGCAAGCGTGCGCAAACCCAGTTACCGGGTCCACGGTGTCTTCAAGTTCGATGCAGAGAAGACCTGAGTGCCCGTGAAGGTGCTTGGCTTCTCTCGGCCAGTTCATAAACCGATGGGCATACTGGAAGTCCAGATTTACGATTGATGTGTACTTGTCGTTTGACATGATAAACTCCTCTTTTTGTTTTGGCACAATTGAATAACGATCTTTATCAACTCACGGTCATCAACGATTACTCGATGCAAGCCTCCTTTCCTATTGTTCCTGAGTTAAGACCTCAACCTGCTTTTAAGGCACCCTTTTTTGTCCGGCGGCATTTCGTACAGATCCCCCGCAGCTCAACATAGGCGCAATCGATGGCACCCATCTCGGCGACAGCCGGGGGAGGTTTCAACGCATTAAAATGCTCATCATAGAAATCCCGCACGAGCCCGCATTGCGTACATACAAAATGGTGATGCTGTGAAATATTAGCATCAAACCGTGCCCGGTCCCCACCAGTTCCCATTCTAACAACTACCCCCTTCGCTTCGAACAGCCTGAGCGTGCGGTAAACAGTATCCAGTGACATCGCGGGGATCACCTTCCTGACGCACGAGTAAACGGTCTCTGCATCAGGATGATCTTCTGAGCCGGCAATACATCGCAGTATTTCAGTGCGTTGTGGCGTAATCCGTATACCGGCGTCTCGACACACCTGAATGTACCGGCCAACCCTCTCATCAATCTGATTTTTGGAGACCATTACTCCATCCTTCTTGCACTGTTATTACTATGTAGTAGTTATATTGCAATAAAGACCTCCGACGCAAGCTAATATTTTCACAAAATGGACCCTCCTCTGCCCTGCTGGTTGATTTTCTTGCCTTTAGTGGAGGGCGACGCAGGCGTGCGCCCGTACGGGAGGGCGTTATGATTTCTGTTTATCAGGCGAAAGACCACCGGTGGCGGGATAGCTATAATCCACTGCGGGGGCTGAATATGTGCCGGCTGGTGTCGATGCTGGAGGCTGGCGAGCGCGGGCAGTATGCCGATTTGCAGTGGTTCTATTATTTCATGGAGCGGTCGGATGCGATGATCGCGTCGGTGATCCAGCGGCGCCGGGCGGCGTTGCTGTCGGTGGACTGGGATATCCGAGTCGCCGCAGGCGGCGAAGACTGCAGACCACAGACTGCAGACCGCAGACTTTCAAATGCGGCTCGCGGGGACGCTCGCCCTCCAGTTCGGGGAAAGATGGTTGATGCGGGGTTGGCTGAGGAGCAGCGGGATTTTTTGCGGATGGTTTATGATGGGATTGAGAATTTCAAGGACGCGGTGGGGTTTCTTTGGTCGGGAGTTTTTCGCGGGTATGCGCATCTGGAGAAGCATTTCTCGTCGTCGGGGTTGATTGAGCGGCTTGAGCCGGTGGAGCAGTGGTTCTGGGTTAGGGATGGGATGTTTAACCAATGCAGAGTGCCCGTGCCTATGCGGTGTCGCTAAGCGCGGTGTTGCAGCGGGATATTGATGCGCCGCTGCTGGCGGAGGCGTTTCCGGGGCAGCCTGCCCTCGCCTATTTCGAGTTCTCGTCGGTGGCGTCGGACCAGACGCGTCAGGTGGTCAGTGATGCGGTGGAACTGTCGACGGCGGGGCTGAAGGTGGATGCGGCGGAGGTTGCGGAGAAGACGGGGTATGCGTTGGGGGAGTGAGAGAAGACCGCAGACGGCAGACTGGGGGGCGGGGATTAGGGAAGGCTTACGCTTGCCCTCACCCTCAAAATGACCCGCATCGCGCGAGTCATTTTGTAGGTGTGCAGGGCTTTGTTCGGCTGTCAGTTTTGTGTCTGTTTCTTTGTGTAATCTTCAAAGAACTGGTTCACCGCTTGCCGTAGCGGATCTGACAGTGGGTCCTCCTTGAACATGTCCAGATTGACAGGTACGCATGTAATGGGAACCCACTTTCCTCTGGAATCTGGCGCGAGGAACATTTGCCCGAGCGAGCCGTCGTCAGACAGGTAGATTGTTGGTGCGTTGATGTCGCCAAACACATCCTGATGCTTCCGCAAATTATCGAGGATGAGTTGTGCAAGAGGACTCTTCTTGAGGGCCTCCGCTTCTGGATGCTGCGATCCATTTGCTGCTTTGAAGTCGATCCAAGTAACCATCGGTTGTCTCCTTGTGAGAATCTTAGAAGAAGTACATCAGGCCAGCGGAGAAACTAGACTGATTGATAAAGCGCCCCTCAAACCGAATGCCCCACGCGTTGTCAAGAGTAAGCCCGAGCCCAGCGAACAAGGAGAACATTCCATCACCCTCAATCTTTTCTTTGTTCTTTTCAGTATATTCTGGAGAATGGTACTTGTATTCAGATTTATCATCCCCATCGAGTTGAGAAAGCATAAAGCCGCCGTATGGTGTAAGTGTTGTGCTTTCATCAAGTTGTATGAATTTAGAGATAGCCAATCCACCGTTGATCTCGACATAGGATGCCTTATAGACTTCCTCGTAAACATCGTAATAGTCGGAATCAACATAGCCGTCAATCTTGTATTCGTCCTCCGTCGCATAGGTGATGGAGGCGAATGCATTAACGCGTAAGGCCTCTTTGTCGTAAACCTTGATCTTCATCCCCGCGCCAAAAAGGGGGACATACCCGTCCGATAGATCAGGCTCTCTAAGTCCGGCTTCCACATACAGAGAGGCACTAGGACTTGGATGGTAATTGAGTCGTGCAATGATGCGCGACTCCTCGTGCTCGATAGTGAACCTGTCGTCATACTTAACATCGCGCTTGTATAGTTCGTAATACACTTCGGCATTAATCTTCTTCCCTATCGAATTTGAATAGTGCGGCACCCCGACATCGGTTGCGTGCACCGCTGTGAGCGATCCGATTATTGCTGCACCCGCAACTACCGTCTTGAACACGTTCTTCATAACCGATACCCCCGAGAGCAATGTTGAGATAACTTGATGACGGTGCTCACGCCGAGCATCGTGCCGAATGTTTGCGATACTAGCTTCGGCGACTGGGACTGACAAGAGATTTCTTTGCTATGCGGTGCCTGCGATACGAAGATTTGACCAGATTGACCGTGTTGATCAGATTGCTGCCTGACGGCAAGACCTCCTTTGGTTGATTTTTCTCCTTTGTCAGAAACAAGGGGGATTACGTGAACACACTAATTTTGAATCGTGAGACTTTTGAGTTGCCGTCTGACGGCTGGTACCAGATTGCGCCGATCGGGGAGTTTCCTCATGCGGGGGCTGGCGTTGTGCAGGTGGTCGATGCTGCTGCCTGTGAGGCGATGGCGAATGCTTTCCGGGCGGAATCGGCGTCGCCGAACTTTGCGGGGCTGTTTATTGATTTCGACCGTTTCTCGCTGGATGGGTAGCAGAAGAGCGAGGCGGCGGGGTGGATTACCGCGCTGGAGGCGCGGGTGCCGGAGGGCGGAGATCAGACGTCGGAGGTCGGGGGTCGGGGGGGCTTACAACGACGCGGACGGGGTGGAACCCGTCCCTCCCGGCGGGGACTTACAACGCTGCGGACCGGGTGGAACCGGTCCCTCCAGGCGGGGGTGGAAAGGTTGCGAGTGGATCCCCTGCCCCGGTGTTCAAGTGGTTGTAGGAGCGAACAAGTGGTCGGATGCGGCGCGGGCGGCGGCGCGATGAATGGGACGACACGAAACACCCGATGGGCGTAGCATTCTGGGGTCGGTATTAGAACCATGATCCGCCGTTTGTTGTTCAGGCTTCGGGGCGTGTTGATTTATTTGGCACACGAGGGACAGCGTCTCGCTGTCCGAACGCCCGTCTATCCACGCTGCTTTTCAAGAAAGGCTTCGCCTTTGACCTTCTCATGCGCAACGGACGCTGAGGACGGCGTCCCTCATTTTCGCCCGGAGCCCCGGGTAGCTGGCGTTAAAATTCGAATTGGATAAAAATCGGCTTGCCATTTGGCGGCAGGATCAAGGACAATACTGGCGGAATGAATAAGACAAACATAAAACCGGTCAAGCATCCGCACCACCAGACGGCCACCCGCCGGGAACCGGTCTGCCAGGTCGTGCTGCATAACGACGATGTCAACAGCGTCGAGCACGTCGTGACCTGCCTGCAGACCGTGTTCGCCCACAACATGGAACTAGCCGCCAAGATCATGCTCGAGGCCCATAAGAACGGGCGATCCATCGCCGAGGTGGAAGACGAGACCCCGGCAGTCGAGCACCGCGACCAGCTCCGCGCCTACGGCCTTACCGCCACCGTCGAGCCGATCTAGAAAGCTATGTCTTCAGGACTCTTCAACCCCTCGATTCGCACATGCGGAATGACTACGCCATCCCCGATTGCGATGCCAAAATCGTGTTCGCGCGCCATCGCCCCATCCAGGATCTGACACTGCCGCCCCTCGTCCAGCCGTGGAGCGGCTATCTCGGCGGACTTGTTGATAGCATCGGCTCGTGTCGTTGCCTTCAGCTCGGCGACGATGGCATCCGGTAACAGGAACTGCGCCGCTGACGTTGCCGTTCGTCGAGCCATGGATCTCGCCATAAACAGGGAAAAGATGACGTGCTGGTTGGAATTCACCAAATACCGGCCGAGGAGCCAAACGACGGCGGCGAAGGCCACGACCATGGGGATAATGACATCAAAAATGGCGATCACCAGAGCGCTGCTGCGCTGCCGCCATGGCGAGGCTCCTGTTGACTTGAATTTCCGGCCCTGCTCGGGTAGGGTATGGAGATGATCACGCCTATCCCGAACATTCACACCGACAGATCCACCCAATTCCGCATGCCAGCCGGCTTATCCGTTTGGATGGGACACGGCCTGCTGGCGTTAGCTCCCATTCTTTCGGGTCTGTACGCACTCTACGCCGGACAGGATACGAACTGGGATCTGCGCAATTACCATTTCTACAACCCCTTCGCTTTCCTTTTCAACCGCATGGGACAGGATATCGCCGTCGGACATGTGGCAACCTATTACAACCCGCTGATGCATCTGCCGTTCTATTGGGCCGTCACCTCGTTCTCGCCAAAAGTCGTCGGCTTCACGCTGGGGCTGATAGCCGGATTGAACGTCTGGTTGCTCTATGGAATAGCGCGACAATGGATCGATCTCAACCGGCGCTATCGGACCGTATGGACCTGCGTCGGCGTGGCTGCGGTCGGCTCGTCGGGTGCCATGAATTTGTCCGAAATCGGCACCAGCTTTGGGGATAATATCATGAGCCTGCCCGTTCTGGCGTCTATCTGGCTGATCCTGCGGTTCCGCACCCGGTTCAGCATCTCGCTGCGTTCCGGCTGGCCCATCCCCGCTGCGGCGGGCCTTCTGATGGGCTGCACCCTGGGCATGAAATTACCCTTCGCCGTTTACGCCGTGGCGCTCTACACGGCGTTCTTCGGGCTCGCACTGCCATTCCAGCGCCGGTTCTGGCTGGCCATGATCTTTGGTTTCGGAGTGCTGGGCGGCACCGCACTGACCGGCGGATTCTGGATGATGGATATGTGGCAGCGTTTCCAGAACCCGTTTTTTCCCTATTTCAACCAATGCTTCCAATCGCCCTGGGGCTTCATTGGATCCTACCGGGACGAGCGCTTTCTGCCCACCAGCCTGATCCAATGCCTGCTATTCCCCTTTCAACTCACGCTCAACCCATTCAAAGTCGGCGAGGTAGCTTTCCGGGATCTGCGGATTGCCCTGCTTTACATCCTCCTGCTGGCGCTGCTCAGCCGGACCCTTTGGCGATACCGACCTGGCGGTCTAAGCGCGAGCCCTACAGTCATTGGCAAAGTACCGGACACAACCCGGTTCCTGATCATTTTCATGGTCGTCGCATTTACCCTGTGGATGAAGATGTTCGCGGTGTATCGGTATGCGGTCATCATTGAATTCCTCGCGCCGCTGACGATCATTCTGATCCTGCAAACCTTTTGGCGCGACACACGCCGGCTAGTCCAGATCGCCCTTACCTGCCTGGTCATTTTGATGCTTGCCGTCAAACCCGGAGATTGGGGCCGGCGCCCTTGGTCCGCCGACTATTTTGATATACAACTACCCCCGCTCGCCGAACCCGGAAACACTCTCGTCCTCACTGTCGGCCACGACCCCAAAGCCTACCTGATCCCGTTTTTTCCGCTGGCGACCAGAGTCCTGCGTCTCCAGGGGTATTTAACCGGCCCCTCCCCCAACCCGAACGATACCGATCGCCTGATGCGGCAAATCGTGGACACCCACACTGGTCCGATCTATATGCTTTTCAGATCCTACGAAGAGACCACGGCCCTGGATTCAATGAATTTTTATGAGTTGGAATGGGACCCTGCAGAGGACGCTAACCGCTTCGTGCCGGGGATCGAATTCCAGAAGGAACACCCCTTTTTCCTACGCCGGGTGAACCGCAAGCCCCGGCCGTAAAATAAGAAAATGGTCACCAACACGCGTTTCATATTACCGTGCGCGTCTGCCTCATAATCAGCATGTAGATATACAGGATCACCTTTCCTTTCGGGGTCTTCCGCAGAATCTGTGGGTATGTATGTTCGCGGGGTTCTGTCAAACTGGCCTGCTGGCAGTGGGATTGCGTGAATTGGCGGCGTAGAATTGGCGGAATGATCTCGTACCAGAATTGTTTGGGCTGCAAAGATCGATAAAGAGAGTGGTTTAAGCGTAACCAAGTAAGGGTGGGGATTAAGTCGGGGTATACGTGTGCGATGAAGTGTTGGCGAAATAACCGTCGACAGGCGTTTCATCGTCTTCCGTAGTCGTCGCCGTGGTCGTCGTCCGATACCCCGCTCCTGCACGATCCGGTTAACGACTACGGCGACGACTACGGGGAACGAGGCTGAACATGACGCTTAATCCCACACTTGAACGTACACTTAAGCTCACTCTTACTTGGTTACGCTTAATCCACCCGCTTCGTCGGTCATACATGAACAGGAAAAACGGGAAGCCATCCACAGATTCTGCGGAAGACCCTCCTTTCGCAGGCCGTCATGCCGACTTGAACATTCCCACAGCGGCTTGGCGCTGGGAAGGCTGTGGTTATTCCCCTGCCATGGCTTTCTTTACGGCGGCCGGTTTCATCTGGCGCAGCTTGCTCAGCGCGTCACGCGTTTTCGTGCGCAGGTTGAGCTTGCCGGTATTGGCGCTCTCCCAGAGGCCGACAGCGTTGGCGGATACCCCGCAGAGCGTAGCCATCTGCAATCTGGTCAAGCCAAGCCGCTTGCGCATACCCGCTATACCTTTGCTTGTGAACCTCTCGCGCTTGCCCTCGGGCTTGTCGGTACTGGTCGCCTTGGGTTCCACTGGCGAGTTGACTGCCGGCTTCCCGATTTGCTTCTTCAGCTCCGCCACCTCCCGCTTGAGGTTGCGAATCGTCTTGACATGCGCGGTCAGCAGGCTGTTAGCCTCGCGTTTCGAGATCCGTGCAATTTCATCCTTCAGTAGTTTTCCAATGTCAGGCATAAGTCCACTCCCTTTCGTTGTTTTCTGTAGAATACGCACAAGCCCAAATAACTCCAGCATTATTTGATGCGTCTAGCGCATTTTTACTCGACGCCGTTATTCAGACTTGACATTACTTGATAACATTATAATGTTCTCATCTATGAACAAACATGAACGTGATCTTGCCACAGAGGTTTTGCAGGCCCTTGCTCATCCGGTGCGTCTCGGTGTGATCGAGGTCCTGGCCGGAGGCGAACGCAACTGCACGCAGCTCTTCGAGGAACTTGGATGCAGCCAGTCGCTGATGTCGCAGCAGCTTAAGATTCTCAGTCGGCAGGGGCTGATTTCGATTCGCAAAGTGGGCACACAGAAAATCTGCACCTTGCAGAACCGCGATTTCCTCAAGCTTTTCGATTGCATGCACGCGCATCTGCGCCGGTTTCTTCATTTTAAGGAGTAAGCAGGAAAGAGGTGGATTATGGATGTCAAGAAGCTAGTAATTATCGGTGGGGTGGCTGGCGGAGCCAGTGCTGCGGCACGTGCCAGACGGTTAAACGAGGCGGCTGAAATTATTCTGCTGGAGCGCGGAGGGTATGTTTCTTTTGCCAACTGCGGGCTTCCTTATCACATTGGCGGCGAGATTGCAGATCGTGACCGGCTGCTCGTTACCACACCGGAATTACTTCAGAGCCGGTTTAATATTGATGTACGCATCCACAGCGAGGTCATTCGGATTGACCGGGATAAACGCCAGGTTGAAATCAGGAATCACACGACGGGAGCGATCTATTCTGAATCGTACGACGCGCTGGTCCTCAGCCCGGGCGCGGAGCCAGTCCGCCCTCCAATTCCCGGCATCAACAGCCCGAAAGTGCTTTCCTTGCGGAGTATGGAGAATATGGATAGCATCATCAGTGCACTGGTAACGGTGTCGCACGCAACGGTGATTGGCGGTGGCTATATCGGGCTCGAAATGGCCGAGGCGTTGCGGCGGCGCAAGTGTGCCGTAACACTGGCGGAACTCGCCCCGCAGGTGATGGGCCCGGCCGATCCGGAAATGGTTTCGATTTTGCACCAGGAACTGCAACTCCACGGGGTGGATCTGCGATTGAATACCTCGGTGATCGCTTTTGAGGAAACGGAAACGGGACTGCGGCTGTCACTCAGCAGCGGGGCCGTTCTGGAAACCGGACTGGTGATCCTTGCCATCGGCGTAAAGCCCGAAACAGCACTTGCCACCGACGCCGGCCTGGAGATCGGCCCGCGCGGTGGAATCCGTGTCGACGACCGCATGCAGACCTCCGACACGAATATCTATGCTGTCGGCGACGCCGTGGAAGTCGTTGACTTCGTGACACAAAACCCATCACTCGTTCCGCTAGCCGGGCCGGCCAACCGGCAGGGACGGATTGCCGCCGATAATATATTCGGCCGTGACGCACGTTACAAAGACACACAGGGCACCGCCATCTGCAAAGTATTCAATCTGGTCATCGGAATGACCGGCCTCAGCGAGAAGGCGGCCAAACGTGCTGGCGTGAAATACGAGAAAATCTATATTCATCCCGCCAGCCATGCCGCCTACTATCCGGGCGCGGCTGCACTGAGCATCAAAATGCTGTTTGACCCCGAGACGGGGAAGGTGCTCGGGGCGCAGGCCGTCGGGGCTGACGGGGTAGACAAACGGATCGATGTTTTTGCTGTGGCGATCCGCGCGGGCTTGACTGTCTATGATCTCGAAGAGATGGAGCTGTCGTATGCGCCGCCCTACGGGTCAGCCAAGGATCCGGTCAACTATGCCGGGTTTGTCGCCGCGAATACCCTGCGTGGCGATGTGCGCCTTTGCCATGTCGAAGAAATACTGCGACCGGAGTCGAACCTCTGGTTGCTGGATGTCAATACTCCCGAGGAGGTGGCCGCTGGTACTATTCCCGGCGCAATTAACATCCCGCTCGGGAAACTGCGCGAGCGGCTCGGGGAACTCTCGAAAGATAGGGAATATATCGTCTTCTGCAAAGTCGGTCTGCGCGGCTACGTCGCTTGCCGTATCCTACAGCAGAACGGCTTTGCCTGCCGCAATCTTTCCGGCGGACTTTTGACCTACAGCCGGACGATTGCACAGCCTGCCGTCGAAATGCCCGAAGATCATCACCCGAAAAGCGATACCGATTTCGAAGACACCAAAAAGGAGGATATCCCTGTGAAAATCACAACGACCATCAACGCCTGCGGACTCCAGTGTCCGGGCCCGATTCTGCAACTCAAGCAGGCCGTCGACGAGCTATCCGTTGGCGAGGCCTTGAGTGTAACAGCCACCGATCCCGGTTTTGTCGCCGATGCACCGGCCTGGTGCAACACCACCGGACATCAGCTTGTATCCATCGAACCAGCCGAAAATGGTGCTTACCGGGCGGTCATTGTAAAGCGAGCTCCCTCCGCAACCAGTGCATCACTGGTTCCGGGCAACAAAGCCATGACCAATGTTGTCTTCAGCAACGACTTTGACAAGGCCATGGCCGCGTTCATTATTGCCAACGGCGCCGCCGCCGTCGGATATGACGTCACACTCTTCTTTACCTTCTGGGGTCTCAACATCCTTCGGAAGGCAGGACCGGTCTCGGTGCGGAAAAACCTGATTGAGAAAATGTTCGGATGGATGATGCCGAAAGGGCCCGGACAACTGAAGCTTTCGCAGATGAACATGGGTGGCGTGGGCCTTGGCATGATCAAAGGGATCATGCATAAAAAGCAGGTCATGCCGCTGCAGGCGCTAATTGCGCAAGCACAGAAAAGCGGCGTACGCCTAGTGGCCTGCACCATGACCATGGATTTGATGGGGATAAAGAAAGAGGAGCTGATTGACGGTGTGGAAGCGGGCGGCGTGGCGATGTACATCGACCATCTCAGCCGCTCTGCTGCCAATCTCTTTATATCCTGACATGCGCATCGCCCCCTGTTAAGTGTTAAATGGATGCCCCCGTTACACCGTTACACATTCGCAGATCGTGCATTCGACACGACAACCGACTTTCAAACAGCTACTTGCGTTAAAATGAGTTGGCGAATCCGGTCTTAGAATCCAACAAACAGCCGTTTATTTCGCTCTAATTGGTGGAGGCATCAACAAACGGCGTATTCTGGGCCGGATTCAACCCCAGCAGCAAGCCAAGGCCAATCGTGCCCCCGGTGCCCAGGATGACAACCCACAACCGCTGCGTCCAGCCAAGCTGCCGCATCACCACGGTCTTATTTCTCAGCGTATGGTGCTGCCAAAGCACATAGCCTATGACGCCTGCCGGGACAAAGAACAAAAGGTTGAGGTAAACCTCGCCATACAAGCCATTCCCGTAAGCAAGCGCGGCATAGGACAGGCTATTGTATAGACCGATCAGGTATCACTCCCGTCGGCCAATTGCGATCAGTCCGACACACAGGATACCTGACAGGGAAACGGTAAAGTCAAAAACGCTCGTGGACAGCACTGCACTCAGCGAGCAGCCGGCAACAACGAGAAATGCCATCCATATACTGTCGATCTTAATGCTTCTTGATGATTCTCTAATCATTGTCCTTCCTTTTGCCCGGCAGCCACATGGATGCGGCGGCACACCAAAGCACAATCACACCCCCCCATTGTTGCCAGGGATGCATCACCAGGGTTCCGGCCCTTATGCTGTTCTCAACCGTTGTTTGTCCGCCTATCGCGGTTTTAAGAGAGGGATATGACAGAAACAGCAACGCAAGACTGACAAGAGCCTTCTTGAGAAAATCGCTTGTATGGGTGCGGGCGCGTTTCGCCATCGTCTCTATGATTGCGGCTTGAGATACTTGCACAAGATGGCGCTGATAGTTTTAGCATTTGTTGGCTTGGTTATGCAGTCATCCATGCCTCCCTCTAATGCACGATCAATTTCATGCTGAATCACGCTTGCCGTAAGACCGACAACGGCTGTACGGGGAACATTTGCACGGGCTTCGTATTCACGCAAACGAGCGGTCGCTACATTGCCATCCATTTCGGGCATCTGGACATCCATGAATACGAGTTCCGGCTTGTGTTGCAGGATCTTATCATAGGCATCCTTACCGTTTTCCGCCTCGATGATTTCGGCTGGCGGGTAAAGCTTTTTGATGATTTCGCGGGCCACCAGCATGCTTGAAAAATCATCATCCGCTATCAGAATCTTTGCATTCTGTACGAACGCAGGACCTGCTACAGGATCGTGCGTAACAGAACCTGCCATGGGCTCATCTTCCTGCACGAATTCTGTTTCGACGGAAAAGAAGAACTCAGACCCTTCGCCCAGCGTGGACACAAACTCGATCTTACCTCCCATCAATTTAGCCAACTGATCCGATATAACCAGCCCAAGCCCGGTTCCACCATATTTGCGGGTATTAGAAACGTCCGCCTGCGAAAATGCCTTGAAAAGCTTGTGCTGTTGTTCCTCTCCAATCCCGATCCCGGTATCCCGAACCGCGAACCGCAACGTGCCAGCACTACCCTCGGGGTTCAGCACCGAGGCAGTCAGCGCAACCTCACCTTCTTCCGTGAACTTCAAGGCATTGCTTAACAAATTGACGAGGATCTGGCCTAGCCTGTGGGGATCAACCATAGCAATACGCGGAACGGCTGGGTTGATACTGACACGCAAGGTAACCCCTTTTTGGTCAGCCAGGGGCTTAACCAAACCTGCCGCCTGCTCAATCATATCGCGAATGTCCGACCGACTAACCTCAAGCTCCAGTTTCCCTGCCGCAACTTTTGAGAAGTCCAGAACTTCCTCGATAATCCGCAGCAGGCGTTTACCGCTATCAGAAATCATGAGCACATAATTCTTTTGCTCCTCATCGAGATCGGTAAATTGCAACAAATCAGCACACCCCAGAACCCCATTCATCGGTGTGCGCAACTCGTGCGACATGTTGGCCACAAACTGCGATTTTGCGGCACTGGCGGCTTCGGCCTGCTCTTTGGCTGCAAGGAGTTCAGCTTCTGCGCGTTTGCGGGCGGTGATGTCCTGAATTGTTCCATATATTTTAACGCATCTGCCATTCAGAAATTCAGCAGCCCCCATGGCCCGGACCCAACGGTTGTTGCCTTTAGCCGTAATTATTTCAACCTCTATGTCGAAGCTTTCTCCCGCGTCAATAAGCCGGCTGACGACTTTGGTTATCTTATTTCTGCTGTCCCCATCCTTGTAGAAAGAGAGAGCCTCTTGCATATTGGGCGAGAAATCAGGACCAACCTCGTGTATCTCCCGCGTCACATCGGTCCAATTGTGCTCGCCGGAAACTAGATCAACCCGCCACCCACCTGTTTTAGATATTTGGCTGATTTGTTGAAATAATGTTCTGCTTTCCCGCAACTCGTCCACCGCCCGTTTGCGCTCGGTGATCTCATCGAATGTGACCCCAACCCGATTTCGAGGAAGTGGAAACGCTTTTACTGCATATGCAGCACGAAGGACGCTATCGTCCTCATAGTAGAAGTCTTCGAATTCACCGCCTTGCCCCGTTCGGACGATATCTGCAAAACGCTTCGGTATATCGAGGGAGCGAAGAGCAGGGAATATGTCATCAATGTACTTCCCGATCATGTGCTCAAGCGCAACTCCGGTCAGCTTCTCACTAGCGGCATTCGCGTCCACCATGCGTAGAGTACGGTCATCATCGAGATTTTCCAGTTCGTATACATAGAGGCCCGTGTGCATATTTCCGAGAATGTCGTGAGCCTGGCGGTACTCTTCTTCGCTTTGCTTGAGCTCGGTGATGTCTACATGCGCCCCTAGCATTCGAACAGGCTTGCCGGAGGCATCCCGTATCGCCATGCCACGACAACGGACCCAAACGGTAGACCCGTTTTTATGGGTGTAGCGAACGACTTGATCGTAGGGGTATTCCGGGGTCTCGCAATGCTTAATGAAGCTATCCGTGGCCTTTTTTAAATCATCCGGGTGAATAATATGCTGCCAGGCAGAAGATTGGTGGGGCATGCCTTCGGGGTTATACCCCAAAACTGTCCAGAACTTTGGATTCATCCACTCTTCATCAGGGTTTTCAAGATCCCAGTACCACATGCCGTCCAAAGAGGAATCTTGAATAAAATCAAAGACGTTCTCGCTGGTTCTGATTAGCTCGTAGAGTTCTTTTTTTAAATAATGATCTTGGCTGCTTTGCTTGCAACGGGCTTGTTCCGCCGAAAGATCATTACCAACGCGAGGCATTGCTACCGCGTGAGAAGTGCTACCTGACATCTTGTTATGAGCCATGCTATGAGAACCTTTCAAGACAACAAGAAGAGCAAACGTATTGTCAGAATGAAACACATGAGAAATTATGTCAAAACATATGGCAGCAAAAGGGATTTTGCAAATGAATTCTCCTGAAATCGGCGAAAGTATTGGCTGAGGGTATTGAAAATACGGCCATAGGGTGACATCGCGGCTTGTTAGTAACTATTACAAAATGGGCATTCGGGTTTTTGCTCAGGCATGGTAATGTGCTCCTGGTTGGTGTGGACTAGGTTTTCTAAAAAGGTACTGCTGTTCGTTGATATGATCGCGGAAAAGCTCGGCGGATTTGGGAACCTCGTAGTATGCCAGGGTCGTCATGTGGTCATGTCCATTGCGGGATGTTGATTCTCTCGGGTTCTTGCGTTCAGGTATGAATTGAAGAATGGCGAGACTTGATAGCCTCCCTCGACCCGATAGCCTCCAGACGATTCCTCTATATTGGTTGCGTCCTGTATAACGCAATATTACAGCGTCGGCAAATGAAAACAGGGCAATTCTCATTATGGCCGCATCCCCGCTGAGATTCCGACTTCCTGCGGGACTCCACTGTTTACGGCGATCATTAGCCACCCACGCTCCAGCCCGCGAGGACGCTCGTCCCCCAGTACGTCTTCAGCATGGCCTGGAGGGCGAACGTCCTCGCGGGCCGGTCCTCTACAGGTCGTAGAGCGTCTCGTCGCGGCGTGGTGCCCCGCGGTGGCGTTCTTTTGCCGCTTCTTTTTTCAGCTTCGGGCCGCCAGCCATCACGAACGGCTCGGAATCGTCAAGCGCGCCGCCCATATCCGCCTCGACCGCCTCGGGATCCTCCCCGGCCTCCATGCGTTGCAGGGCCTGCTCGATCCCCTCGTTGAACTCCATTCCGGCCATTTTTGAGAACTTGCGCATCAACTGCGCTGCCGCCCGCGGATCCTGCTCGCTGAGGCCCTCGGCTTCCGAGCTCAGTGCCTCCAGCGCCCGCTCCATCTTGCGCTCATCCACAGGAAGATCACCTAGGGATTCGTCGTCCCCTCCCTCGGCACCCTTGCGACCGGCCGCGAACAGGGAGACCTGACGCTCCAGCCGCTTGCGACCGCAGTGCGGACAGGCCGGCTGACGCGACGGCGTCAGCGTCCGAGAGAAGAAATTGAGGATCATATGGCAATGTTCACAATAATATTCGTAGATTGGCATCGGCGCACCTCCCTCCGGCTCAGGAAAAACGCATCGTATTTCCTGTTCATGCAAGACCGACGAAGCGGGTGGATTAAGCGTAACCAACTACGTGTGAGTCTAAGTGTAAGATCAAGTGCGGGACTAAGGGAGTATCCAAACACTTAATCTCCCACTTATTCCCCGACTTAATCCCACCCTTAGTTGGTTACGCTTAAACCACGGTCTTTATGTCAGCCCACATTTCGACTTTCTTAATTTCGACTTTCCCCTACCGTTTCGACCAGCGTGGCCAGCCGTTCAGCCCCGTCCGCCGGGACCGCCTTGACCAGCGTTTCGCGCATCAACTGCAGCCCGTCTGGATTGCGGAACAGTATATACAACCGCTGCACCATGTTTTCAACCGAGAATTCAGACTCCGGCAGCACCAGCATGCCCCCGGATTCAGCCAGTGCCTCGGCATTGCGCATCTGGTGGTTGCGCGGGGCATGCGGCAGCGGCACCAGCACCGCCGGTACCCCGCACACCGCCAGTTCAGTGCAACTCGCCGCCCCGGACCGCGCCACGGCGACATCCGCCCGGGCATACAGGCCGGCCATGTCCGAACAGAACGCATGCACCTCGGCATCCACCTGCTGCCCGCGGTAATCCGCTGCCACGACCTCGGCCTCGTGGCGGCCCGCCAGATGGACAACCCGCAGCGGCCGGGCGAGCTTTTTCCCCAACGCCGCCGCCACCGCCGGCATACGCGCATTCAGGACGTGCGCCCCCTGACTGCCACCCATGACCAGCAGGGTCAGGGGACTGGCACTGTCCGCCGCCTGCAGCTTCACGGCGGGGACAAACCCCGCGCGCAGGGGGAAACCGGTAACAACAACTTTCACGGAAGGAGGGAACCAGGCCAAGGCCTCATTGAACCCGAGCGCCACGTGCGATGCGAATCGCGCCAGCAGCGAAATCGCACGCCCCGGCACGGCATTCGCCTCGTGCAGTACCACCGGAATTCCGAGCAAGCGGGCCGCCAGACAGGGACCCACCGAGGCGTAGCTCCCCATGCAGAGCAGCACATCCGGCCGGGTCTGGCGCAGCCGCCGCCAGGCCACCACCACCGCCCCGGCCATACGCCAGACTGAGGCCAATCCGCGAAGCGAGAGACCCGAGGGGAACCCGGAGGCGCGGATCTTCACGATCTCGCCCGGCCAGTCCGCCACCGAGCAGGCTTCCACATCCCGCCCGGCCAGCCACAGCGTCACCGCGTGCCCGCGCGCCCGCAGCACGCGGGCCGTCGCCAGCCCCGGAAAAATGTGACCGCCCGTTCCCCCGCATGCCACCGCTATGTTCATGATACCCGCCAATCCGATGATCAACTGAGAAACAGGTTATGCCCGGCGAACTCGGCCTCGCAGGTCACATTCACGCCCAGCCGGCGCAGGCCAGCCTCATCGCCCGGCGATGGAATGTGCGAGAGATGCACCTCGCATCCGCGCAACATGGGCAGCTTTCCGATGGCCAGTTCGGCAGCCGGATTCATGGCCGCACTGACGCTGATGGCAATCAGCGTCTCCTCGAGATCCAGGCTCGCATAGCCGCTGGCAAGCAGGTCGAGCTTCAGGTGCCGGATCGACCCGATGACACTCGGGCTCAGCAGATGCATCTCGTCGGGCAGAGCGGCCAGATCCTTGAGCGCGTTCAGCAGCAGCGACGACGAGGCGTGCAGCAGTGGTGAATTGCACCCCGTCACCACCCGCCCGTCCGCCAGCTCGATGGCAGCACCGCAGTAGATCCCGTCGCGCCCCTTCTCCTGCTGCGCGGCACGGCTGGCCGCCTCCAGCGCAGGCGAGACCACAGGCCGGTCAGCCATCGTCGCCCCGACCTCCCGCAGCAGCAGCTCGACACGCTCCACCGTGCGCGGTTCCGCCGTCCCCATCGCATACTCGCACCGATAACGGTATACCCGCCGGATGATCTCCTGGATCGAGGCCGCCCGTACCAGTTCATCATCGGTTATCGAGAACCCCGCACGGTTCACACCCATGTCCGTCGGCGACTGGTAGACGCTCTCGCTACCTGTCACGCGCTCCAGGATCCGTTTCAGGACGGGGAATATCTCCACATCACGGTTATAGTTCACCGCCTTCTGCCCATGGGCATCCAGATGGAAGGAATCGATCATGTTGAAATCGCCGATATCCGCCGTTGCAGCCTCGTAGGCAATATTGACCGGGTGCTTGAGCGGCAGGTTCCAGATCGGGAATGTCTCGAATTTCGCGTACCCGGCGATCCTGCCGCGCTGGTGCTCATGATAGATCTGGCTCAGGCAGGTGGCCATTTTTCCGCTGCACGGACCGGGTGCCGAGACCACCACGATCGGGCGCGTGGTCTCCACATAGGGATTGGCCCCGTAGCCTTCGGCGCTGGCGATCCGGTCCACATCCGTTGGATAGCCCTTGGTCGCCCGGTGCGTGTAGACCCTCACCCCGCGCCGCTCCAGCCGGCTGCGGAACTGCATCGCGGAAGGCTGGTCGTCAAACCGGGTGATCACCACGCTGGAGACCATCAGCCCGTGCCCGCGCAGATCGTCGATCAGCCGCAGCATATCCACGTCATAGGTGATCCCGAAATCCGCCCGCATCTTCTTGCGCTCGATATCGCAGGCGTAGATGCAGAGGATGATCTCGACCTGGTCACGCAGGCGCTGGAGCAGTTGCACCTTCACGTTCGGATCGAACCCTGGCAGGATTCGCGCGGCATGATAATCGTAGGTCAGCTTGCCACCGAACTCGAGGTACAGCTTGTCGCCGAACGACTTCGCCCGGGCGCTGATATACTCACTCTGCTCGTCCAAATAACGCTCGTTGTCGAATCCCGTCCGCATGGTTCCCCGTTCTCGTTGATCCTGTTCCCCGCCAGCTCGTTTCCGCCGAGCCTGTCAATCCGACTCAAGACCGGTTGCCTCGTCGGAGACACGCGACCCCCGGCGGCGAAGCGTGCTTGCGCAGATGCCTCGCTTGCTGCCGCGGATGAACGCGATGATCGCCTCGATCTCCGGGCCTCCGGGACCTTGCTCGAGTAACGCGACCGCCTGGGTCACATTCAGCCCGGAACCGTAAAGAACCTTGAAGGCATACTTGACTGCCGCCCGCGCCTCGGCCGTCATGCCGGCCCGGCGCATCCCCACGATGTTCATGCCGCTGACTCCATTCTCCGTCGAGGGTCGCACGGTACAGAACGGAGGTAGATCCTTGGTCAGAACCGCTGATAACCCGACCATCGCCAGCTTGCCAATGTTCACGAACTGATGCACGGTAATCATCCCGCTGATGAAGGCTCGGTCACCGACGGTCACATACCCGGCAAAACCCGTGCAGTTGGCGACCGTGACGTGATTACCGACCTGCACGTTATGCGCGCAGTGTACCGTGGCCATCAGCATACAGCCGTCTCCCACCACCGTTGCCGTACCGGGTTTCGTGCCGCGGTTGATGGTCACCCCCTCGCGCAGGACGCAGTCATCCCCGATCCGCGCATAGGAGACCTCCCCCTTGAACCCGGTATCCTGCGGCAGCCCCCCCAGCACCGCACCAGCATGCACGCGGCAGCGCTTGCCCAGCGTCGTGTGAGACAGCACGCTGACATGCGAAATCAGCTCGCACCCGTCACCGATCTCGGCATCGCGCTGCACATAGCAGAACGGCCCGATCACCACCTCGCTGCCCAGCCGTGCGCCGGGCTCCACCACCGCCGTCGGGTGAATCGCCATTTCAGATCTCCTCCAGCAGATCGTGCTGGTAAAGCAGCTTGATCATATCCACATCCAGCGCATGACCGGCCATGTATGAATCGATGTGTCCCGCCAGGCGTCCGCGATCAATCAGGGCGACCGCTGCCAGCAGATCCAGCACCGCCCGGTGCCAGACCGCCTCCAGCGACTTGCCTTTATGCACAAGACCGGGGCGGTTGACGTAGTGACGCGGACCGGCGACCAGGATGTTTTTCATCGTGTAGCCGAGATTGCGCGTGTCCGCGAACAGCTTGCCGACGGTCTTGCAGTAAAGCATCATCCACATGTCCGTGTTGGTACGCGCGGCCGCCCCGTGGCGGAATGTGGCCGGGTTGACATCGAAGCGGATGCGCTGCCGTCCGATCGCCGTCTTGAAGTTGATGGCGCAATCCACCGTCAGACGGCGGCTCCCGCTCGCGGCCGGATGGAACGTCAGGAACCCGCCGTTGCCAGCAACGACCGTCACCGGTTCCTTGACGCTCAGGACCGTCGCCGGCTCATGCTGCATGACGATGCCGACCTTTTCCACCGCTTCCACCAGGTCCATGCTGCTACGGTTGAAGAGCGGCGGATCGCCCGATTCCATGCGGATCAGGAGGTTGTCCAGCCCCATGTACTTGAGCGCCACGATGTGCTCAACCATGCGCATGTAGTTGTGCGGGGAGCCGCTACAGAGCACGATATTACGGACCGTGGTCCAGACATTGCGGACCGACACCTCGATGGCCAGCGAATGCGGGAGGTCTGTCCGGTCGAAACGCCATCCGGGCTCCACCGAGGGGTGCAGCTCCAGCGTCCGCTGGGCCTTGCCCAGGAAGGTGCCGGGACCGGTCACCGAGACCGTCCTGCCGATCGTCGTCTGCCGCCAGACGGCACTATCCGCCGGGGCCTCCATCCGTTCCTCGTCCACGGACTGCGCCTTGAATGCCGCCACCGCCGCCCGCAGGCGCTCCTCTTCCCCCATCAGGACCCGTCCATACGTCTCCATGCTTCAAATCCTCTCGTTAATTTATCACCGAAAGCCGTTCGGATTTTTCAATTGCCAGTTCCATGTGTCCCGGCACATCTCCGCGAGACCCAGCGCGGCCTTCCAGCCCAATACATTCTCGGCATAGGCCGGATCGGCATAGCAGGCGGCAATATCCCCCGGACGCCGCGGCACGATCTCGTACGGGATCGCCCTGCCGCAGGCCGCCTCGAAGGCCTTGACCACCTCCAGCACGCTGTAGCCCCGCCCGGTTCCCAGGTTGCATACCAGCAGTCCCGGACCGGATGCCAGCGCATCCAGCGCCTTGAGGTGCCCCTTGGCCAGGTCCACCACATGGATATAATCCCGCACACCGGTGCCATCGGGAGTCGGATAGTCGTCGCCGAATACCCGCAGCCGCGCCAACCGACCGACCGCCACCTGCGCCACATAAGGCACCAGGTTGTTGGGTATTCCCGCCGGATCCTCCCCGATGCGCCCGCTCGCGTGCGCCCCGATCGGGTTGAAGTACCTCAGCAAGGCCACGTTCCAGGACGGTTCGGCCCGCTGGATATCGCCAAGAACCGACTCCATCATCAGCTTGGTGCGACCGTACGGATTGGTCGCCTGGAGCGGGAAATCTTCCCTGATCGGCACCGATGCCGGATCGCCATAGACCGTCGCCGAGGAACTGAACACGATGTTGCGGATACCGCAGGTCTGCATGACTTCGCACAAGACCAGCGTTCCGGTGATGTTGTTGTGGTAGTAGCGCAGCGGCTGCGCGACCGACTCGCCAACGGCCTTGAGCGCGGCAAAGTGGATCACGGCGTCAATACCCGCACCTTCCACCACGCCGGTCAGCACGGCCTTGTCCAGGATATCCACCTGATGGAAAGCCACCGTGCGCCCGGTCAATTCCTCGACCCGCCGCAGGCTCTCGCGACTGGCATTGCAAAGATTATCAACCACCGTCACCCGGTGCCCCGCATTCAACAGTTCCAGCACCGTATGGCTGCCGATATACCCGGCTCCGCCGGTTACCAGTACATGCATAACTTACTCCTGACTTCTCGAAGACTACAGACCGCAGACTGCAGACCATACCTTACCCTGGAGGGACGGGTTCCACCCCGTCCATGTCCCTAGACAGCCTATTCGCCGCCCATGAATAACTTGACATCATAGCTGTCGGAGTCAATCATCTTTCGCATTGATTGTCAATTCAACGGAGCGAGGAAGCATGCACCGTCCACCAACGGACCTACCGGGCGAGCCGCTGTCAGCCGCGCATGTGCTGCCGTTGGCGGGCACCCGCCAGCTTGGCCACCAGATCTACCGCTACCTGGAAAGCACCGCCTCGACCAACGCCGACGCCCGTGCCCTGGCGGTGGCCGGTGCCCCGCATGGCTCGCTGGTGGTCGCCGAGACACAGACCGCCGGACGGGGTCGACACGACCGGCCCTGGCTATCCCCGCCTGGGCAGGGCATCTACGCCACGCTGCTGCTGCGCCCGTCCGGCCTCCCGGCCGCGCAATCCGCGCTGCTCACCCTGCTCGCGGCCGTCGCCGCGGCAGAGGCGATCACCCGGACGATCCCCGAACTGATGCCGTCGATCAAGTGGCCGAACGATATCCTCATCAACGGACGCAAGGTGGCCGGCATCCTGGCCGAGCTGGCCGACGGAACGGCGGCGGCCCCCTGCATCCTGCTGGGAATCGGTATCAACGTCAATACCCCGCTCGATATGCTGCCCCAGCGCCCGATCTACCCGGCAACCTCGCTCGCCCTGCAGGCGGGACATGCCGTCTCGCGCGCCGCCCTGCTGGCCGCCTGGCTGCAGCGTGTCGAGCACTGGCTCGAGCGCCTCGATAGCGGCCAGCACGAGGCCCTGCTCACCCGCTGGACGGAGTGCGCCGGCATGACCGGCCGCCGCGTGTCGGTGACCCAGCAGACCGACGTCCTGCAAGGCACCGTCAGCGGAATCGACACCGATGGAGCCCTGCTGCTACACACCGACGACAACCGCGTCACCCGCATCCTCAGCGGCGACCTTCGCTTCTGATTTTACCGGTGGACATCCTTTACACAATCGGTTAAAGTCGGCGGTAAATGCATGAAACATAAGGGCGATTTTATCCATACATGGTTAAAATAGGAGTCGGTTGACGAGAACGGGCGACGAGAACGGATAACGAGTCAGGAATCCCAATCGTCCACCGCTATCGTCGCCCGTTATCGTACACCGGAAATCAAAGGACATACGTGATGATCGAAGCAGGCAGGAACTATCTGGTAATGGGGCTTCTCGACCCCGATTCGCTGGCCTACGCCATCGGCAGGACGATCCAGTCCATGGGCGGACGCGTGATCTACACCGTCCAGAACGATATTATCAAGCGCCGGTTCCTTGACCGGGCAGACGTGCTGACGGATACGGAGCGCGAGCAGATCGACTTCCGGTTCTGCGACATCACGATCGACGAGCAGGTCGCCGCCCTCTTCCGCGATATCGGCCCCATGGCCGGCATCGTGCACTCGATCGCCTTCGCCAATCCGCGCACCCTGCTGGGCGAGGAATTCCATACCGATGCCATCGACGACATCACGCTCTCGCACCACATCAGTTGCGTCTCGCTGGCGACTGTGCTGCGCCATGCCCAGCCGAACCTGTCCGGCGGCGGGTCGGTCGTCGCGCTGACGTTCGACACCTCCCGTGTCTACCCCTTCTACAACTGGATGGGTGTTCAGAAGGCCGCCCTGGAGGCACTCGTCCGCGCCCTCGCCCGCCGGCACGGGCGCGACAATATCCGCGTCAACGCCGTCTCCGCCGGCCCGCTCGACACCAAGGCGGCCTCGAAGATCCCCGGCTTCGGCGGCATGACTGAACTCTGGAGCCAGTCGAGCCCGCTGCCCTGGGATACCACCCGCGACAAGCAGTCCGTCGCCAATGCGGTAGCCTTCCTGCTAGGCCCCTATTCAGATAAAATCACCGGCCACACCCTCGTCGTCGATGGCGGAGCCTCGATCATCGCCGGCCAACTCCACCCCTTCGAGCGCCAATAGCTCACTTATCAGAGGCATAACGCCGCGCAGCAGGGGCGCGAGCTTGCGAGCGTACCCTGCCTGCGCTGGTTGGCGGATTCTCTTCTGTTTCCGTGCCCACACCTGGCTGAAGGGGCGCACCTGGTTCGCGCCTTCTTCATCGTCCACCTTGATCGTCGCCCGCGAAGGTCTGCAGCCTGCGGCCTGATCCCGAAGTTATAAATAAGCCGACCACCCGCGGCGGTGGGCGAAAACGAGACGAAAAAAGCCGCTTTCCTTAGGAAAAGCGGCCTATTTACTTGAAAAGAAATGGTAGAGGTGGAGGGGCTCGAACCCACGACCCGCTGATTAAGAGTCAGCTGC